>JAISQR010000557.1 GCA_031274035.1 Treponema sp.
CAGCAGCCGCTCGTCGGGGACATTCACTATGCCCACATTGGGGTTGATGGTACAGAAGGGATAATTCGCCGCTTCCGCCGCCGCCCCGCTGAGGGCGGAAAAAATAGTGGACTTTCCCACATTGGGAAGTCCCACGATACCGCAGTTTAAGGCCATGTTTACTCCATCCCAGCGCAGGGCGCCGTAGTAGGGCTAGTATACCGTATGGGCGGGGTCAAAGTAACGAGTTACGTGGTAATTCCGCCGGGGGTGTCACCTTTACGGCGCCGCGCGTATAGCTCCGGTTGTTATTCCGTTCCCCTTTATTGTATCTTCGATAGGGCGAATGGAGGGAAATATGGCTTTTTCACTGAACAGTTACCCCGTGGTGTACCGGGGAAAGTACGGCAAGAAGGGCTGGAAGGGGGAATACCTTGAAAAACCCCACCAGAGCCCCCAGGAGGAGGGGGCCCTGAGGGCCAAAGAACGGGAGGCCCTGACGGATTCCCGCAATTTCTACAGCGATATGCCCCTGGTCAATTACTCGACCCAGTACGGGCTTTCCTGTTTTGAGGGGCTCAAGGCCCTGCCCCAAAAAGACGGGGGCCTGGCGATCTTCCGGCCGGACCGGAACGCCGCCCGGTTTTACAAATCTATGGAGGGGCTCTGCATGCCCCCCTTCCCGGAGGAGACCTTTGTTAAGGCCTGTGTGGAGACGGTAAAGCGGAACGCCAAGCTGGGCTTTAGGCCGGAGTACCGGAAGGCCTGGGAGAAGGATTCCTACATGAACGCCGACTCCGTGTATATCCGCCCCTTTAGCTATGCCGAAGGGGGCATCGGGGTGAATATCTGTTACGAACCCTGGGTCATGGTGATCAATACCCCGGTAAGCGCCTACTTTTCCGCCGGCAATGCGGACGCAGTGGTCACCGACCGGATCCGGGCCACCCCCAGGGGCACCGGCTGGATCAAGGCGGCCAGCAACTACGTCATAGCGGCGCTGGCAAAGCACGAGGCCCTGGAGAAGGGCTACATGGAATGTGTGTTCCTGGACGCCGCGGATCATAAATACGTGGAGGAAGGCTCCTCCTGCAACATCTTTTTTTACCTCAAGTCCGGGGAACTGGTAACCCCGGCCCTGGGGGACACGATTCTGCCGGGGATTACCCGGTCCAGCATTATCGAGCTTGCCCGGGACCGGAAGCTGAAGGTGTCGGAGCGTAAAATCTCCATCGAGGAAGCGCTGGGGGAAACCAGGGAATGCTTTGTCAGCGGCACTGCGGCCGGGGCCACCCCCCTGGAAAGCCTGACCTACAAAAAAAAGAAGGCGGTCTTTAACAAGGGCAAGGTGGGGGAACTAACCGCAGAGATTCGGGATACCCTTAAAGGTATCCAGTACGGCGCCCTCCCCGACACCAAGGGCTGGCTGCTCAGGGTGCTGTAGGGGGTAGGTAAGCCTCCCCCCTCGGCCCAGCCTTACCGACTTATGTGTGGAGTTTTTGCATTGCAAAAACTCCTAAAAGACTTACCGCGTAAGCGGTAAGTCTTAGCCTACCCCCCTCTCCTAGGGGGCCCTGCCCCCTAAAACCCCCGCCGGCGGCGGCTTTTCTGTTTTCTTTCAGGCCGTTGAATGCACATTTATCCATAAAAATTGCATGTTTTTTACTAACGCAATATCTTTGGCCGGCAATATACTACCCCAATGCAAGTTAAGAAGAAGCCAAAGGCAAACATAATCGGTCAGCTTGAAATCCAAAGCATGGTGCTCCTGGCGGTGGTCTTTCTTTTTGTTTTTGCATACCTTCCGATGTACGGCTTAAGGATGGCTTTTTGGGATTTCAATATACTGCGCGGATTCAAAAATGCTCCCTTTGTCGCACTGAAGTATTTTAAGGAATTTTTTACCGATATTAGCCTGCCCGGCGTAATGAAAAACACCTTTTTTATTAATCTTTTAGGGTTGGCAATCGGTTTTCCAATGCCTATTCTTTTAGCCCTTTTTCTTAATGAACTAAGGAGCGTACCGTTTAAAAGATTCGCCCAGACCGTTTCGTATTTGCCGTATTTTCTTTCGTGGGTAATTTTTGGCGGTATAGCGCTGGAACTGCTTGCCCCGTCAGGGGTTGTAAACGATCTCATGCTAAAGCTGGGATTATTTAAACACTCAATAAACTTTTTCGGTGTCGGCAGCTATTTTTATGTAATCATAAATGTACTCGGCATAATAAAAACCGTAGGTTACGGTTCCATTTTGTATGTCGCCGCAATTGCGGGCATTGATCAGGATCTGTACGAAGCGGCGCATATTGACGGCTGTGGGCGCTTTGGCCGTATGTGGCATATTACTTTACCAATGATAATCGGCACCATTGTTATAATGCTGATATTCCAGATAAGCGCCATTTTGAATACCGGTATGGAACAACTGCTTTTACTGCAAAATCCGATGAACATAACGCACAGTGAAACCCTGGATACCTATGTTTATAAAATCGGAATAGCTAAATCGCGGTTTTCATACGCCACGGCAGTAGGCCTTTTGAAATCAGTTGTTTCGGTCATACTGCTTGTTTTTGCAAATACGGTTTCGGTAAAGCTCACCGAAAAAGGTTTGTTCTAGGGGGATGAGACACTATGAAAACTAAAACCGGCGTCTTTGATGTCTTAAATGTTTCATTGATGATCGGCATGGTTTTTATCATGATCTACCCCATCTGGTACTGTTTTATCGGCGCGGTTTCGGAAGGACAGGATTACATGCGGGGCGGTGTTTATCTGTGGCCGCGGAAATTTACCCTGAATAATCTACAATCACTGTTTTTTGAACCCGTAATTCTTGCCGCGTTCAGGGTAACAATTTTCAAATGTATTATAGGTACCGGGACAGCTTTGCTCTTTACAACGATAGTGGCGTACGGAATGACCCGGCCAAATTTAAAATTCAAGAAATTTTATATCGCTTTTATCATGTTCACAATGTTTTTTTCCGGCGGCATGATTCCCTATTTTATTCTGATAAGAAATATAAGATTATACAATACTTTTTGGGTTTACATTATCCCAACGCTTTTCAGCGTGTGGAATATGATTATCATTCAGAGCTTTATCCGCGAACTTCCGGCCGCCCTTCTTGAAGCGGCAAAAATGGACGGTTATGGCGAATACTCCATTCTATTCCGCATTGTTATTCCGCTCTCCACGCCGGTATTGGCAGCCATAACCCTTTTTACCGTGGTGGGCCACTGGAATTCGTATTTTGACTCGATGATGTACACAAGCTCTCCGGCATTGCAGACCATTCAGTATTACCTCAAAAAAGTGATAACAGATCCGTCCATGACAACAAGTATGGGAAGTTCGGCAGTAATGCAATTGCCGGAAATTGCTAGGCGTATTACGCCGCAGACTTTAAAGCTGGCCGCAATGGCGGTAACTGCGCTGCCTGTCATGTTGATATACCCTTTCCTGCAGAAATATTTTGTTAAAGGAATGATGATAGGTTCTGTAAAAGGCTAAAAATGGATTTAAGTCCTTTTATAAGGATTTAATTTTTGATTTGGAGGATATTATGAAAAAAACAGTAATGTTTTTAGCGGTAATGGCGCTTTGCGCGTCATTTGCTTTCGGCGGGGGCGGCAGGCAGTCTGGCGCCGCATCGGGAGGCGCCGTGCAGCCAACGGTTCAGGTAAGCGCCGACAATCCCAGCTGGAGCCAGAACAAAACGCCATACACGGCCACCTGGTTTGTCTCGTTTGACTGGTATGGCAAGGTGTTCAATCCGCAGGTGAATGTGTGGGATAAAGCCCTTGTTGACAGCTCGGGCATTTCGATTGAGTTTACCGTAGGTAACTACGAAAAACTCAATATGCTTATCGCCACCAACGCCCTGCCGGACATTGTAACCATGGACGCTGTTGCCTCACAGCGCAACCTGCTTGAGGACGGCGGCGTCCTTCTGGATTTGGAGGACCTGGCGGCAAAATACGCTCCTGACTTGAATATCCCCCAGTCCATGAAAGAATGGTACCGTGCCGGCGATGGTAAATGGTATTCCATTGCCAATTTCTACTATGGTCCTGAACGGACAAACCCGGAATACGGCGGCTATTACGCGACCCATCAGCTTAACTACGCCCGTCAGGATATTCTGGATCAGATCGGCATGAAACTCAGCGATCTTGAAACAAAGGAAGGATTCCTCAATGCGCTCAGAGCGGTACGGGATAAAAGAATTCAGTATAACGGCAGAACGGTTATTCCTTATGTCGGCGGTATCCCCGAATACCTGGCTCCGCAGTTCGGCGCAACCCTTGAAGACGCCAACGGCAATCTGGTCAATATAAGGCGAACCCCGGAATTCCTTGAGGCCTTGCTCTTCCTTAATACCTGCTACAGAGAAAATCTCATTACCGATGAGCAGTTTACCGAAAACTCCACTCAGCGTGATACCAGGGTTGCCGCCGGTTACTTCTTTGCCTATACCGGCTGGACAGTTGTAGAACATCCCCGCAAAGCCCTTTACAGCGCCGATCCCAACGCAAAAATATTTTATGCCGGAGTAATGCAAGGCGACGCCGGTAAGCCCTCAATTCTCGAAGGGGTAAACTGCGGCGGCTGGACTACCACATCGATCACCAAAAACGCCAGGAATCCGGCCAAATGTATTCAACTTTTGGCCTATCTGTCTACGGAAAAAGACACCCTTGACGCCAGATACGGCTACAACGGCTATGATATTAGAAATGGTAAGGCGTATCAGAAAAAATCTATTGCCGATGAACTTGCCGCAAATTATGATGCCGCTATGGCCAAGTATATGAGCGATGTAGGCTGGTTGCAGGATTGGAACATCGTCCAGAAATATAAGCCCAGAGATCTTAACGATCTGTATTACGATATAGACCACTATGACCAGGAACGGGATCCGCGGTACCCTATTTATGACAACAAGGCTTTTGTATTTGTGAATCCGCCGGATGGGACAGATCTTGCCGTAACCAAGGTCAAAATTGATGATTACTGGACACAGGCTATACCGCGTATCGTAATGGCGGCTAACGCCAATGAATGTAGAAGGCTTTACAACGAGGCCATAGCCCAGGCCGAATCATTGGGCTGGAAAGAACTTGAAGCTTATCAAAATGCCGAATTCAAAAAGAACAAGGCAAAGCTCGGTCAAACCAGGGCCTGGCCCCGGTAAATGAACCGAATTTGAATTAACGGCGGATCAGACGGGAGTTTGATCCGCTTTTTTTAACCAAAGGGGATGGACTGTATGGAACGGGTGGTTTTACAGGCGAATCAGAATTGGCGTTTTTTTCGGGGTTCACCGCCGACGGGCAGGCGTGATCCGGTATCGAAATCCGCGGCAAAAAATCCATGGGACAGTGAATACGATGATTCACCGTGGGAGGCGGTAACACTTCCCCATACCGTTCGTACAGAGCCCCTTATGGCGTCAGGCTGTACAAATTACCAGGGCGAAGCTTGGTATCGCAGACGTTTTACCCTGCCCGAAGAACTGGCCGGACGCGATCTTCTTTTTGAATTCGAGGCGGCTATGCAGCGTGCCGATGCATGGCTTGACGGCGAACCGCTGGGTTTTGCCGAAGGCGGCTTTCTGCCGATAGCGTTTGACCTGTCCGGTAAGACCGCCCCGGATGTGGAGCACACGATTACGATAAGAGTAGACAACAGCAACATGGAAGATGTTCCACCGGGGAAGCCGCAGGGTGCGCTGGACTTCAGTTATTTCGGCGGTCTTTACCGCGACGCCCATTTATATGCCGCAGGAAAACTGCGCTTTTCAAACGCCGTTCATGAGGGAAAACCGGCATCGGGCGGCCTTTATGTTACTTACCCAAAGGCAACCGCGGAAGAAGCGGTTGTCCACGCTAAAGTCCATATTCTAAATCATACCGGAAAAGCAGCACACGGAAATATTATACGTATTGAGCTTGAAAATACCGACGGTATTTTCAGGGGCGAATCTTCCTTTAATGTCGAAGCGGGAAATGACGCTGAAGCTGTCATCGATCTTGTTGTGAAAAAACCCAGGCTGTGGCATCCTTACCACCCGGATTTGTACAGGATTACCGCGTATATTTTTTCCGGGGATGGTGAAAAACTTGATGAAATTTCGGAACGTATCGGCATACGAACAATACGCTTTGCGCCGGACGGTTTTTATATTAATGGCGAAAAACTTTTTTTGAGCGGCGCAAACAGGCATCAGGAATATGCGTATACGGGCTTTGCCCTGTCCGATTCGCTTCAGAAGCGGGATGCGGCTCTTCTTCGCAAGGCCGGTATGATACTGATACGGACAGCCCATTATCCCCAGGACCGCGCCTTTATGGACGCTTGTGATGAGCTTGGAATATTGTGCATTATTCCGACTCCCGGCTGGCAGATACATCCGGCGAGCGTCAAGTTTGATCTTGCCAGTTATGAAAATACCCGCCGCCTTATTCGTTATAACAGGAATCATCCGAGCGCCGTGCTGTGGGAACCGATCCTTAACGAAACGGATTACCCTGAATATTTTGCCAAAAAGCAGCTCGAAATTGTCCGTGAGGAAACAGCCGATGAAAACGCCTGGTGTGCCTGCGACAGTCATTACGCGTATTCCGGCAGGTACCCGGTTAATTACAGTTTTATGGATACTGCTTCCGGCAAGCCCTTTGTGATCCGCGAGTACGGCGATAATTACACCGAACAGTTCGGTCCCATGGGTACACTGCGGAGGGTACGCCGAGGCGAGCATACCGGCTTTTACCTTGGCGGAGAGCGGGCAATGATCCGTTCGGCCCAGGAACGTTTTGAGGATTATTACATCATGCGTTCCCTGCCCGGCCTTTCGGGTGCGTCCATGTGGGCCGGTATTGATCACAACCGCGGTTATGAGGATAACGAGGCGGCGGTCGGCATGCTCGATTTTCTGCGTCTGCCCAAGTTCTCGTATTATATTTACGAAGCTCAGCAGGACATAAGCCAAGCCGGCCCAAAGTGCTTTATTGCGAATTATTGGACCGATAAGTCGCCAACGGATGTCACCGTATATACCAATGCCCAGGCTGTCCGGCTTTTACTTAACGGAAGGGAGATAGCGGTACTTTCCGTAAAGAAGGGCTGGGAAAACACGGAAATTCTTTTCAACCAAATTTTAGCGCGGCGTAAAAGCAATATTACGGTTACCCATGACAACATACCCGAAGGTGTACATCCTCCCCTGACCTTTAAGGATGTCCCGTTTGAGCCGGGCGAGCTTACGGCGGAAGCTCTTGTTGATGGGGGCGGGGTCATCGCCGGGTATACGGTGCGGACTCCCGGCCTACCCAAAAAACTTTCCCTTGTGCCGCAGTGGGCTGGAACCAATGAATGGACGGCGGACGGCTCCGATCTGCTTATGGTGCATGTAAGTGCAGTAGATATAAACGGAACAACGGTTCCCGATTTTGAAAACGAAGCATGCTTTTCCGTAAAAGGCTGTGCGGAAATTGTCGGCGACGGCGAGGAATGGACGTACGCAAACCCGGTACGTCTTGAAGCCGGTGTGTCGGGAGTTCTTCTGCGCGCGGGAAAGGAAGCCGGCGCCGTTATCCTTCGCGTTGAAACCGACGGCCTTGAGCCGGCGGAAATTGTATTGAATACAACTCCGTACAAGGCGGATACTCTTGCCTCGCCGAAACTCATGGCGCCGATCAAAAGGCCCGAATACCCGTGCGACCTGAGGAAACGTTTTTCACCGCTTCTTCAGCTTCGGTTTGAGCCCTGGTACCGTTTCAATCTGGCCCTCGGAAAGGAGGCCTCGGCATCGTCCTCGGCGCCGGACTGTCCGCCGGAAAACGCCGTCATGGGAAAAATCGCCGAACCGTGGATGGCCGCCGATTCCTCAACGCCGCAGTGGTGGCAGTGCGACCTTGGCGAAACAAAACAGATTTTCGGCATAACGATATTCTGGCAGGATGACGGACTGTGGTATGACTACACCGTCCAGGTGTCAGATGACGGAAAGGTCTGGGATACATTGGCATCGGGACGTTCTTCGGGGCAATC
>JAISQR010000301.1 GCA_031274035.1 Treponema sp.
GCCAAAGAGAATATATACGCCTGAAATAATCAGTTTTTTGCGGCATAACGTAAAGGGTAGATCGGCAAAAGATCTGACATCAATGGTAAATGCTCATTTTGGCCTGTCATTTACAGAAAGACAGATTATATATGCAAAAACAAAATACGGTTTGAGAGCCGGGAAAGAATATATATCTTTACCTATTTTCAGTGAAAGATTAATACACGGGCGTATTTTAATTAAGGTTTCCATGATCGGCGATTATCGCACGAAATGGAAAGAGAAACACCGGTATATATGGGAACAGGCTCATGGAAAAATCCCTGAAGGGATGATGATTATTTTTCTTGATCAAAACCGCCAAAACTGTGACCTTGAAAATCTTGCAATGGTAAGCCGGGCAGAGGAAATTTTGTTAAAACAATACGGGTTATACTCGAATAACAGGGAAGAAACTCTCGCCGGAATTGCCATTGTCAGGCATTCTGTAGCAATACATAACCGGCTTGAAAAGATGTTGGGTACAAAAAAACACAAACTGTTTAATCAAATGCGTTATTATAGGCGGATGCGGGGAAGCAAGGAACGTTTGTAAATAAAAGAAATGGCAAAAGGCAGTTTGTATGTCTGGATTAAGGATATTGGAAGATGAAAAGTAATTTACCCTGGTTTACCCACGATAACAACGCCGGGAGGGGCTATTATGGCAAGTAATTTCAGAACATTCGTAATGAGCGAAACCACATTGCGCCAAAGGCGGTGGTCATGTTGAGGATAAGGGTTATTAAATCCTATAACGGTTACGGCAAGCAGTGTACTTATAGCCGGAGCGCATAGGCTAGAAGCCGTCAAATTATTAGGTAAAGCGGAAATTGAGGTAAATGTTATTGATATTTCCGGCTTAAAGGCGGAGCTTGCCGAAATTGATGAAAACCTTATACGGAATGAATTAGATGATGTTGAAATGGGGGAGCTTGCTAATAGGCGAGATGAAATACTTGAACAATTAGGGCAAAGGGCGAAAAGCGGAACTAATATAAAAAATATGGGAACGGGTGCGCCAGGCGCACCCGTTAAGACAACCGCTGATATTGCTAAAAGCATGGGCGTTTCCGTGGGGAGGGACAACAAAGTAATGGACAGCTTTATTTTATATCATTCAAACATTATGACACTTGCTTTATTAAGCGGTGATGATTGCCAGCAAGTATTACTTGCTCTGGACAAATATGTTACTACTGGCGAAAAGCCTGAATTGAAAGATAAAGTGGCTATTGCCTTTGAATCAATACTACCAACCTTAGAAAAATCGTTAAAAAGATATGAAACCGCAAAGACTAATGGAGATAAAGGGGGACGGCCCAAAAAACCTGAACCGAAACCTGAACCGAAACCTGAACCGAAACCAAACGGTAACCTTTCTTCTTCTTCTTCTTCTTCTTCTTCTTTAAAAGAATTTACCGCTTCTAACGAACCGGTAAAACAGCCTGAAATTCAAACATCATCTTCACCACCAAAATCCGACAAACCACCACCAAAATTCAAGAAACCACCTCTACTTGATCGGGAACCGGAAAACGATACGGAGCGGGTCGAAAAACAATGGCAGCTTAATTACCGTGAGATATTCGGGGAATTGCCAATCGATCCCCCCTGGGGCGCGATACGGGGCAGACTTGTTCAGCTTTTTAAGACTGTCACCGCGGATCAAATAATCCAGGCCCTTGAGAACGCAAAAAGCGACGATTGGCTGCTTAAAAACGGGTATTCATTAAAAATGATACTGGCCGGGGATCAAGTGTCAAAACTGCTTCACAAGCCGACAAAGGGATATATGGCCGCCGATAGTCCTGGAAATGACTGGTCCCATTTCGGAATAGAGGAATAAGTCATAACTAAGGAGTACCTATGAAAAGAATAATCGAACTGGAAGAGAAATATCTGTCCAGCATAATGAACGGCGGAGATATTCAAAATATTACCCTGTGTGAACATAACGAGCGAATTCATGGTGAGATCAAGCGCCTTCGGGACAAAGGGTTCGTGGACATTCCGGGTAACATTATAGTCTATACTGACCGGATAAAGAAAATTGGTATCGGACACGCCTGGGCGAACTATTTATCCGAAGCAATTCGGGAGGAACAAAAAAAGGCAAACATCAAGGAGATTCTGGATAACGTGAAATACGGCACATCCGGGGAGATAATATCTACCCTCCGTGAGGAATTGGATCTGCTCGCGGCAGAGCAGGGTAAAAACGAGATCCTAAGCGCCGATAAGCTCAGAGACACAAACTTCAAAAATACTGAATTTATCATAGACGGTATTATACCAATCGGCCTTACCCTACTCATAGGCCCCCCAAAAATGGGTAAGACATGGCTTACTCTGCTTATGGCTGAATGTATAACCGGTCGGTTTCCCCTGTTTGGACATCCGATACAGCAAACCATCGTGCTTTATTACACCCTGGAAGACAGCGTTAAGCGATGTAAGTACCGGCTTAACAAGATAGGGACAGGATGGAGCCGTAATTTGCATTTTTGTGAGGAGGCGCATACCACTGTCGACATTATGAACGGCATACGGTCCACAAAAGCGCGGATCGTTTTTATTGACACCTTTATGGCATTTTCCGACCTTGAGGACAATAACAGCTATTCGGAAACCACGAGAAAGGTCAGGGAACTTAAAAAAATAGCTGACACCATGGAAGTCGCGATTGTCCTGGTTCATCACGCAAAAAAGGAATCCAAAAATGGCAGTGACTGGACGGAGGAAGCGATTGGCAGCCAGGGCCTTACCGGCGCCGCGGACTGTCTTATAAGCCTAAAGCGCAAACGGGGGGATAATGATGCATTTTTACTGATAACCGGGCGTGATATAAGCGACAAACGCATCCCTTTGCGCTGGAATGATGGAACATGGGAGAAAAAACAATAGTTGCGTGACTGAACTGCCTGATGGTTTAAGCCACCGAGAGATATTGACCTTTAAGTATTTACAGGCAATTTATAGCTTAAATACATTTTATGGTTATCAAATCAAACCGGTGGCATATTTTGAGACAGACAACGAAATAGTCTGCGCCCAAGTCATTGAGAAGGGAGGGGACATCGTTGAGATGTACCGAGCCGGGGCGGACGCTTTATATTGCGCTTTAATATCTGACCCTTTGACGGATAAGGACCTGCTACTAAAGACAATAAATTTTTATATTCCATTTTGATCTGAATAACCCGCTACATTGGTTCTTATTGGTAAGTTATTTATTTTAGAAGCAGTATCAGCGGTAAAGGTCGGCGAAATTATTTCGTTGACGTTATGGCCCATTGCTTTATTGTGGGTTTAACCCATATGATTTAGGCAGATAATTTTTCGTAAAAAATTCATTGTTGGCTATTGACAAGACATTAAACATCTGTTAAGTTTTGAATATAACAACGGCGGCAGACGTTGGGGGAGACGTTTGCCGTACAAACCACCGCGCCCGTGCCGTTATGCCGGGTGTACCAAGACAACCCATTCACCGACCGGCTATTGCGATAGCCACATCCATCTTTACAAACCCTTTGAATACCCGCACGGCAAGGACAACCGGCCATCCTCGGCACAACGCGGCTATGGCAGCCAGTGGAAAGCAATCCGGGAGATGGTATTACGGCAGCACGGTATACCCAGGGCGGATTGGCCGCTATACGACGTGCACCACAAGCCGGCATACAACCCCGCCATCGAGCCCGATCATCTGCGCTATACGTTGACGCCGTTACTCCACGCCGATCATACCAAGGTCACCAACGCCGGAGCGAGGCGGGGGAAATTTTTTACCAGGGGGGAGGGGGGATCAAATCCCTGCGGACCCCGGGCCTTAACCGGAAAGGCTATGACTTCTTGTGCACGATCAAAATAAAGTTATAGGGGTATAACAAATGGGAAGACCAAGACTGCCAAGCCAGACAAAAATCCTAACCGGAACCTTCCACAAGTACCGGAATCCCGAAAATGAGGCGAAGTTTTCACCGCTTAAAAGCCTTCCTGCGCCTCCCCGGACCCTGAACAAGGCCGGGCGGGAACTCTGGAAAAAGGCGGGCCCCGAACTGATGCGGTCCGGCGTAATGACAAGCGCCGATATTCCGGCCTTTGAGCTCCTCTGCATACGGTACGGTATGGGGATGGAATTGTACGACAGCATAACGCTACGGGAAACCGTGGACGAAAAAACCGGAAAGGTTAAAAAGGTCCGCGTATCCGTCAGCAGCTACCTTGCCGGTAAAAACTCCCAGACCATGCCTGAGTACAACGCAATGAAAAATGAGTTTCAGGCGGTTAGGGCCCTGATGAGTGAGTTCGGCCTGAGCCCCTCGGCCCGGAACCGGTTCGGCGTACCCTCTGAACAGGGGGAAAACGAAAGAGAAAAGGAGATGAGGCGTATATTAGATGCGTAAATTTTTTGCATTACTCTTTATCTTTTTTGCCCTGCGGGGGCACATTGCCATGAGCTACACGGCGGAATCGTATATCAGGGGCGTTACATCCGGAGAGGTGGTTACCTGTAAATGGGTTAAGCTCGCGGTAAAGCGGCACATCAGGGATCTCCGGCGCGTCGGGAAGAAAGGGTTTCCATATCATTTTGACCCGTCCTATGCCGGACGGTGCATTGATTTTATCCAGGCCCTGGAGCATACCAAAGGCGATTTTGCCAACAAAGCCATAACGCCGGATACCCGGATCCGCCTCGAACCCTGGGAACAATTTATCGTCTGGATGCTTGAGGGGTGGCGGCGGCCTGACGGCAGACGGCGCTTCTCCCGGGCGTACATCGAGGTAGCCCGGAAAAACGGCAAAACGACCTTCGGGGCGGGACTGGGGAATTATCACTTTTTCGCGGATAAGCCGCGGGAGGAAGGGCCGGAGATTTACTTTGCGGCCACCAAGCAGGCCCAGGCAAGCCTGGCGTGGAACGAAGCGGAGCGGCAGATCCGGCGACACCCGGTATTAACCCGGATGGCCCGTACCTACAAATCAAAACAGCATATCGTTATCCCCGAAACGGCGGCCATGATGCGCCCCCTCGGGCGGGATTCCGATACCGAAGACGGGCTCAACCCATCCTTCGCCCTCATTGACGAATACCACGCGCACCCGGATCCCGGACTTATTGACGTACTGGAGTCCGGCATGGGGGCCCGGAGTCAGCCCCTTACCCTGATCATCACCACCGCCGGAACCAACTATACCGGCCCCTGTTATGAGGAGCACCAGCAACTCAAACGGATGCTCGAGGGATCGATAGATCCCGTGGAACACTATTTTGGGATCATCTACACCCTGGATCAGGGGATGACTGGAAGAACCCCGACGTATGGATAAAGGCCAATCCGAACCTCGGGGTATCGGTTAAACCTGAATATCTTAAAGAGCGGGTAACCCTTGCCGCCGCCTCGCCGTCGAAAATACGGGATGTCAAAACCAAAAACTTAAATATCTGGTGCCAATCCGTATTAAGCTGGATCCCCGCGGAGACCTGGCAGCAATGCGGGAACATTAGCTACGACGAAGCGGAACTCGCCGGGCGGAGCTGCTACGGCGGGCTGGATCTCTCCTCCACCCAGGATATCAGCGCATTTGTCCTGACCTTCCACCCAAAAGCGGAGCGTGAACCCTTTAAACACATCTACCGGTTTTACATCCCGGAGGATCTTATCACCGAAAAAGAGGACAACGATAAAGTGCCCTACGGAGCCTGGGTGGACCAGGGGCTTATCACGGCCACCCCCGGGAACGTGATTGACTATGATTTTATCGAGGCGGATATCAAAGAGGCCGCGGAGTTGTTTCGGATCGAGGAACTGTGCTATGACCCCTTCCACGCCCAGGAACTGGTAAACCACCTGACCGATGCCGGGGTTAATATGCTCCCCATCCGGCAGGGGTACACGATGATGTCGCCCTTTTGCGACGCCTTTGAACAAAAGGTACTTTCCGGGCAGATGGCCCATAACAATAACCCGGTTATGAACTGGATGGTAAGCTGCGTTGAAATGAAATCGGACCGCCAGGGTAACATCATGCCGATGAAGCCCCGGCGGGGGTCAACCGGGGCGCGCATTGACGGCGTTGTGGCTAATGTCATGGCCCTCGGCAGGGCGGTACTCTGCCTGTCCGCCGGCGGCTCCATCTACGATGAACGGGGGGTACTCGCAATATGAGGTGGCCCTTTGGCAAAAAGGAAAAGCGATCCCCGACGGAGGAGATAACCCTCAAGGAAATGGAGCCCTTCGCGACCGAATTTCTTGAGGGCCCGGCGTATTCCGGGGTTCGGGTGACGGAACGCCGGGCTATGGGGTTATCCGCTCATTTTGCCTGTGTGCGGGTTATCTCCACGACTCTCGCCTCCCTGCCCATCCATATCTATGAGCGCACCAAAGAGGGGAAGCGCCGGGCCTATGACCACCCGCTTTTCCCTCTGCTCCACGCGAAACCAAACCCGGAAATGACAGCCTTTTCCTTTATCGAGGCCTTGCAGGCCCAGATATGCAACCGGGGGGCCGCCTTCGCGGAGATCGTTTACAGCCGGAAAGGGGAAATAGCGGAACTCTGGCCCATCCCCCCGGGGGTGTGCCGGCCTCAGCGGAACCCCAAAACAAAAGAACTCGAATACTATTTTCCGAAAACCGGGGACATACTGCCGAACTGGAAGATCCTGCATATCCCGGGGCTCTCCTTTGACGGGCTTAACTCTTTTTCACCGGTGGGGCTTTTTATGCAGACCTTCGGGATGGGGATAGCGGTGGAGGAGTACGGGTCCCGTTTTTTTGGCCAGGGGACCCATGTCGGCGCGGTTATCACCCACCCGAAAACGTTAAGCGATGTGGCGTATACGCGGCTTAAAACAGAGCTCAGCGATAAGTACCGCGGCCTTGAGCATTCACACGGGGTTGTTTTTCTGGAAGAGGACATGAAATACACGCGGCTCGGGATGAACATGGAGGAGGTCCAGTTTATCGAAACCCGGAAACTCACCGTTACCGAAATGGCCCGTATCCACGGCGTTCCCCCGCACCTCATAGCCGACCTTGAACGGGCGACCTTTTCCAATATTGAGGAGCAGAGCATTGAGGCCGTGGTGTATCTTTTCCGCCCCTGGGCGGTACGGTGGGAGCAGGCATTAAACGCCCGGCTTTTAACCCCGGAGGAGCAGGAACGGTATTATGTCAAATTTGAGGTTGACGGGCTTTTGCGGGGAAACATCAAGTCCCGGTACGAGGCCTACGCCATCGGGCGGACAAACGGGTGGCTATCGCAAAACGAGATCCGGGAAAAAGAAGACATGAACCCGCTGCCCGGCGGCCAGGGGAATACCTATCTTACCCCGCTTAATATGGCTGAGGCGAATAATCCAAAAAAAGAAGATAAAAGGGAGGAGTTATGAAAGACTTACAGCGGCGGTATATAGCTCTGGATCAATGCGGTATCCGGGCCGACGGTGAAGAAGGGGAGGGGAGAACATACACCATCACCGGGACGCCGATCCTGTACAATCGCATGACGGTACTTTACGAAAACGCTGATTATGTTATCCAGGAAATTATCGATCCCGGCGCGGCACGGGAAGCCCTGGGGGTAGCGGAGCAGGTTTTGTTGTGGAACCACGATTCCGCGAAACCCATGGCCGCCCGGAAAAATAATACCCTTACCGTTCGGGAAGATGATAACGGGGTGCACATCGACGCCGATGTATCCGGGTCCGTATGGGGGCGGGACGGGCATGAGGCAATCCGGTCAAATCTCGTTAACGCTATGAGTTTCGCCTTTTTCTGTAACCGGGACGGTTACACGGTGGAGCGCACCGAACGGGATAAAAAGGAGGTGATAACCCGGAAGATACACAAGTTTTCGCGGATTGTCGATTTCGCGCCGGTGACGTACCCGGCATATAAAGACACGGAGATCTCGGCGCGTGGCGCTGATGACATACTTACAGAAATTGAAAAGGGAAAGCGGGAGGAAACTCATAAAAAGATAGAAGCCCTGCTTACCGAATTCAGGGAGGAAGAATGATGGAAAAATTACGGGAATTACAGCAACGGTTTAACAAGCTCGTTGCCGAATTGAGGGCCCTGCAGGGGATGGAAGCCCCCGACGCAAACAAGGTCTCAAACATCGAAACTGAATTGCGCGGACTGGCCGCGCAAATCGAAACCGAACGCCTTATCCTGCGGACCCAGGAAGGCTACGACGGGACCGAACGGAGCGGAAACGCCGCCTCCCCCGAAGGTGACGGCGCCGCGGTAAACGAGGAGGAACACCGGGCCGCCCTGCTTCACTACATGAGGACCGGGGACACCTCGGAGCTCCGGGCGATGTCTTCGGGTATTACCACCGGGGGCGATACGGGGGGGTATCTTATCCCCCAAAGCTGGGCGGACGCAATCCTCAAAAAGGCCCGGGAATTATTTATCATGCGGCAGATCTGCGACGTGCAGGTATCGGCCACGGATAAAAACTTTCCGGTTGAAGCCTCTTTCGGCGCTTCGACATGGCTCGGGGAGGGCGCTGCCTACACCGAAAGCGACGCGGCCTTCGGCAGCCAGAAAATCACCGCCCACAAGGTTGGCAGGATCGTAAAGGTTTCCGAGGAGCTCCTGGAGGATAACCAGTATGATCTGGTGTCCTATCTCACCGAAGCCTTTGGTTATTCCAACGGCCTGGCAGAGGAGATCGCCTTTATTTCCGGTTCCGGCACGGACAGGCCGAAAGGTTTCCTTGCCGACGCCGAGGTCGGGGTGACCGGGGCCGAACCTGCGGCAATAGCCTACGAGGAGCTCCTTGACCTGTACGGTTCGCTCCGGTCGGGGTATGACGCGGGGGCCCGGTGGCTTATGAACAAGTCCACCCTGATCGAAATTATGAAGCTTACCGACGCGGCGGGGAACTATCTTTTCCATCCCTCGACCCTTCCCGGGGAACTCGGGACGCTCCTCGCGAAGCCGGTCTCCCTGAGCTCCTTTATGCCGGAAATTGCGGCGTCGGCCATCCCCATTGCCTACGGTGATTTCCGGTACTACCGGATCCAGGACCGCACCGGGTTCGCCATCCAGCGGCTCAATGAACTTTACGCCGGGAGCGGGCAGGTCGGCTTCCGGGGGTATCACCGGGTTGACGGCAAGCTCCTCTTACCCGAGGCCATCAAGACCCTTGAGATGCCGGCATCCGGAGGCTGATAAATGCCGATAGAATCCGCCGGCGCACTGGTCGCCTGGGAAACCGTACAAAGCATACTCGGCCTTGACGATGACCAGGAGGAATTTACCACGTTTCTCATTAACGCGGCATCGGCGCAAGCCGAACAGTACGCAGGCAGGATTCTCGCCGCCCGTGATGTAGTGCTTATACTCGACACCACGGGCGGCCGTTCGGTTATGCTCAAATCGTACCCCATTATCTCAATAACCCGGATCTGCATTGATACCGGGCATGTGTTCCCGAATGACTTTGACCTTTCGGAATCGGAATATGGCGTTCTCTGGGACGCGGGTATTATACGGCTTTACAATCGGCGCTTCCCGGGCGCTATAGATTCGTTTCTCTTTGAGGGCCGTATCGGGTACGATCCCGTCCCGGATGATTTACAGCAGGCGGTTATAGAGTGTGTCTCCGCTAACTTACGGCGGATAGGGCCCAACGGGGGCACGATTGGTATTAAAAGCATGACCGCCCAGGGGGCCATAACTACCAATTACGAGATTGACGTGCCGGTATCAATCCGGAACGTTTTTTTAAGTTACAGGAGTACGCGATTATGATAGGACTTACTCTCTCACGGCAAAAATGGATCGACCTCGACGAATTCGCGGACAATGACCTTGAGGCCATCAGCGCGAAGTCCCTGGCGTTAATCGGTTCCCTGTTTGCCAAATACTTACGGGAAAACAAATTGAGCGGCCAGGTCCTGCGGGTAGGCAAAAGCAGGCTGACAGGCAAAGGTGATAAAACTAAGCTCCATCAGGCAGGGTTAACCCGCTATAGCACACGGCCATATAGCACAAGAAATAGATATGGCGTCCCATCTTATATGGTCCGCCCCGGTGTCGGTGTTCCGGGACACCTGAATTATCTCTATGGTATGTCCCGGGGATATGCCGTAGCAAACACGGGAAAATGGTTTGAGTATAAAACCAAATATGAGTTCTTTAAATCCGGGTGGCGGGAATTTAAGGCAGGCAACAAAATGCGAAAACTGACAGAAGCGGTTAAGGGTAAGTATATGCAAAATATCACATCCAAAAATCCAATTATTGAAACAATCGAGGTGTAACCGTGAAAGTAAAAATAAGCGGGGCTATTTTAGCCTTAACTAACTATATGCACGGTATCCTTGCAGGTGATATTGATAAACTGCTTAATGAATGGGCCGATCCCTTTTCGGCCAAAAAAAACCAGATGATTATCCTTCCCGGCAGGGTAATCACGGAGGGCGACGCGACCGCTATAATCCATACGGTGATAATCGCGTCCATCATAGCCCCATCGGCCAAAAAAATAGCCGAAACCCAAATTGTGATCATGGAGAAAATATATAACGCTTTTCTTTTCGGGGAGGAGATTGGTTCTCCTGTTTTGAGCGTTAAAAACATCACCGGCGAATTCTTTGAGCCGACCCCCGGAACACCGAACGTAGGACTTATTCAGATCGATGCCGATCTGGTGACAGATTATTTATTGGATTAGGAGGAAAATCATGGCGACAAATCAAAGACGGCTTTCGGGGCAAAAGAATTACCTGTATTTTGCAACCCGGGGGCCCAATGTAACTACCGGATCGTTGACGCTTGCGACAACGTTACAAAACGGCTGGTATAAGATCATCTCGAAGGGGGCGTCTTCCACCTTCCCGGCCAGCGCGGTCGCGGGAGATGTTATATACGCCGCTAAATCGTACACCCTGGCAACGGGAGATGTGGTACAAAAGTTTACCCTGGATGCGGCGGCATTCGTGACCAACGTCCCCGGCGGCAAATCAAAGGAAAAGTACGAAAATACTGTCCAACTCGACGATGACAAAAGCTATGTCGAGGGTGACAAATCGGAAAAAACGGGAACGATTAACGGGTATTTTATATCCGGCGTAGACCAGGTAAAGCAGATCCTTTCCCGGTTTTACCGTACCGTAGAGTATGACGCCGATACCGGGGCCGCTACCTATAGCGGTATCAAGACCGGTGTTATCGATTTTTTCCTCATGCGGAACTCGGTAAATAGTTCCGGCGAGGAGATGATTGTCGAGTATATGCCAGCAATTATCGACAGTATCACTGTTGATAAACCCATGGAGGGGAACCAGACCCTTGACTTCGCTTACACGGGTATCGGCAGTGAGCGGCCATCCATGCAATATATCCCGGTAGCGTAACATGATCTTAACCATCAAAAACGAAACCGGGAAGGCAAAGGACACGGGTATCTTTGCCGGCAATGAAAAGGTTGAAAATCTCCGGGTTATATCGGTCCGGAATATTTATGGCAAAAGAACGGTGATGTGCGAAATAGTACAGGCCGTAGAAAAACCGGAGGTGAAAAAGAATGGAGGATCAAAAAAAGGACCCGTTGACGGCGGCGTTAAAAACAACCTGGACGCCTGACGTTGAATTCAACGCGAAACGGGAGGCGGATAAAAAGGTAACCGTTACCATCGAATGGCCGACGATTGAGGAGTTTGACTTTGTAACGGGCAAGGCGGAGGGCACAACCAGTATGTTCCACCGTCTCACCCGGAACTTTTGCAAAACAATCGAAAACTTTGAAATCGCGGGGGTTCCCGTTTTAAGCGGCGCGGAACTGGTTGCCGTCCGTTCCCGGGGCGCGGTAAAGGCCCGCTCCCTCTCCATAAATATCGGCTCGTATATTTTTGAGCAATCGGTACTTACGGAGGGGGAGGAAAAAAACTGAGGACGGCGGCGCGGTTATCGTGGCAAACGGACCGCGCCGCCGATGATTACAGTTTCGCTCCGGATGAATTTGAGCTTGTCGCTATTTCAACGGAGGAAGATCCCGTAAGAGTTGCCAGGCGTGATGTTATGAGCATGATTAATGAGCCGTTTTTCATTTCCGCTTATAAGGAGTGGAGCCGCTACCGGAGGTTCGGCCTCCCCCACGGGCAAGGGTATATGCGCGAAAAGAATTTGTATGTGCGCGTAATAGAATTATTTGAGCAGGAATTTAACGATTTTCAGTACAAGGGGGTGAAGTAAAAATGGCCGAAACCGAAGATCTAAAACTTGTTCTCCGCGCTGAGGTCGCCGCGGCGGTAAAAAATCTCAAGTCGGCTTCTACCCAATTTAAGAAAACCAAAGGCGACGTTGATTCAATCGCCGCCTCATTTAAAAAACAGGCCGCCGAATCGCTTAACGCCAAAAACGCCCTCTTGCAATTATCATCCTCGGTGGCCGGCGGTATGGCAATATACACCCTCGCTCAAAAAGCTTTTCAGACAACAACCCGGTTTATTACGGAATCGGCCGCCGCGTACCGCACACAGGCAAGCGCGGAGCATGCGCTTGAAATGGCGGCAAAAAACAATCCCTATCTCAAAAAAGAAAACATCGAATCGCTTAAAGAATTTTCTTCCGAACTTCAGAAATTGGCCAATGTCGGTGATGAGGTATCGCTTAAAGTTATGAGCGAACTTGTCAGTTTGCAATTAACTGAAAGTCAGATACGTTCCGTCATGGGTGCCGCCGCCGACTACGCGGCGGAAACCGGGGAGGAAATCGGGAGTGTCGCAAAAAAACTCGCCGCGACCTATGGCGGTAACCTGGGCCAGTTGGGCAAATACATTCCCGCGCTCAAAAACCTGACCAAAGAACAGCTTGCCGCCGGGAAGGCGGTGGAAATTGTCGCGGACCAGTATCACGGCATGGCCGCCGCCATGGCCGAAACGCCGGAAGGGGAAATTACCCGGCTCTCAAACGCCTGGGGGGATTTTAAAGAGATAGTAGGCCGCGGCTGGGAGGAGGCAGTAAGCCCTGTCCGCAAGGTGCTTATTGAAATTATCGAAAAAATCAACGAGGCCGACGCGGCCCGGAGAAGTTTTTATGAGAAATCAAAAGATCCTACGGTGGATCAGGATCAACTTATAGCGGATAATCCGGGCGGGGCAAAGCAGGCAACACTTGATGTTGCCGTTGCCATGTCAGAATTAAATAACGCTATTAATTCTATTAGTGATGATAACGCACTAAAAGAATACCTCAATTTTAACTATGCCAGAATTGCCGGTGAATTAGAATTGCCTCTTTCGATGGTAGCAAAACTGGCGCTTGCATATAAAGGTTTAACACCACCGGTAAAAGCCGCGACCGAGGCGCTTGCAAATCAATACTACAATGAAAACCAGCAGGCAAACAAAAGCAGAGTACAAAGGATAGAAGCCGCCATCGATGCAAGAAAACGGGAAACGGACGCTGTTAACGAGTTAGCGGCTGCTGAAGACAGGCTCCGTTTAGCAAGAGAAAAAGCTGACGAGGCGGCAAAAAAAATAAAAGACAGCATTAACAGCGAATACAACACCAGACTAAAGGCAATGACGATTGAATCGGAGATCACCGGAGAGCAGATCTCAAATCAGGCAAAACTAAATTTAGCAATGAACGCTTATATAAAAGCGTTAACAGCGGACGAAAACTTAATAACAAACAGAAATCAAATCGTTGAAGACTATAAGAAAATCATCGATGGGCTTATCCCCTTAATTGAACACGAAACCGCCCTTGAAGCAAACAGATTAATCGTAATGGAAAAAGTTGACGCTTACACACAACGTCAGGCTGAAAACCAGAGAATTGTTAATGACATCCTCACCCAGGCAAAGGAAGCGGTAGAAAACTACGGCCTTTCAGAGGCCGAGTTAACCCGGAAAAAACTCATAAGTGCGGAAGCGACCGAAAAGGAGATTCAGGAATATGATGATTATACCCGGAGATTAAAAGAAATAGAGGATCGTATAAATACGATTGATTTTGTATTCAGTGATTTTGCGAACAGCGATATTATTACTGTTTTTAAAATAATGGCCGCCGACATGGATGAAAGCACTACGAGCGCTGAAAAATTAGCTAAGGCCCTTGAAGAAACAAATTATCTTGCAAAAGACTTTGGAAATTTTGCCGGACTACTTAACGAAATGGGCGAAGCAATGACAACCGGTGCGGATGCCGGGGCGGTGTTTCAAAACGCGATACAAAATTTCGCTGCCGAATGCTTACAACAGGCTTCCGTACTTGCCATGACCGCCGGGCTCAGGATACTTGTCGAACAGGGAACCGTCGGTATACCGATGGCTATAGCTCTTTTTGCTATTGGCGGGGCGGCAGGGCTTGCTTCCGGCTTTGTTGCTGCCGCTGGTTATAATAACAGCAATCTAATTGTTCAGGATTATAACCGATATGTAGTAAAACCGGTCATAGACGCGGAAAAAGAACTGGCGGAACAAAGGATTAATATTCTAAAGGATCAACTAAAAGATGAACGGGAATTACGCAATGATAATATTAAAAAATTAAAAGAAACCTATGAGGAAGAGTATAATGTTCTTAAAGACCTCTGGGACAGGAACTTAATCAGCACCGAAGAATTCAAGGAACGGGCCGTAGCCCTCCGCGATACACGGGATACCGCGGTTTATTCAGAAGAACAACAATATGAAAGTAAGGAAAAAGCAAGTGAAGATGAAATCGCCGCGATAGAAGACGAACTAGCGTTAGCCGATGCGAAAGACGCTAAAATTAAAGCTCTCCAGGAAGGTATTGCGGCATATCAAAGTACGATAGATAACGAGAACAAAAAAGGGAATTTTAACTTTAATCTTTTTGGTTGGCAGATCGCCGGTGCGAATAAAGAAAAAATACATGAAGCGGAAAGAGAAATATATTACCTTGAATCGCGGAAAAAGGTCGCCGCTGCCGCCACCACCCTCGATGAAGTCCTGGCCGCCCGAACCGGCGCCGACTTTGAAACCAGCGGCCCCCGTATGCTCCTTGTCGGCGACAACCCAGGCGGCCGGGAACGGGTGCAGGTAACGCCCATCGGCTCCCCGAACCGTAACGGCCCCCATCCGTTTACCCAAACCGAACAATCCGAAACAGTAGTAATAAACATCACCGGGGATATTTACGGCATTGATGACCTCTATGCACGCCTTGAGGCGGCGGGTAAGAAACTTGCCAGGCGGGGGAGAGTATGATCCGTACCGTAACTATTATTTTACAGTTTTCAGACACGACTACGGTTGATATATCCCCAATCATTATCGCGAACAGCTTACAAATAAACGAACAGCTTTTTAATCAGAATAAAACATCATGCACTGATACCGCCTCTTTTACAATAAAACACGATCCCTATATAGCCGAAAAACTAAAAGCCGAAAACCAGCGGATACAGGTAACAATCGATAACCGCGATAATAATGAACGGTTGTTTACCGGCGTGATAGAACCTAATTTTAACCAAACATCATCTGATCACATCGGGGACATACAGTTAGAAACCGTAGACGCTTCGTATCTATTGGACGAAAACATAACCGAAAACGCCGTTTATGAATATTACAAGGTATGCGATCCGCTTAACGTAACAATATCACTGTTTCATATTCTGGTAAGCAAGGCCGGTTACCCGCTTAATAAAATTGACGCGATTACAACCATCCCGAATGTTGTACGGTGTTTATCCCTGGCAGAGGGGGAAAGTACCTGGCGGGAAACACTTGACACCTTATTAAAAGAATTCCTTTACGTGCTTACCGCCGACCGGAACGGCAGCATCATGCTGCTGCCCTGGAGCCGCAATACCGCGAATTACAATATTATTGTTTCTGGAAACAAAAGTACTGTACAACCGTTCCAGTGGAATAAAATAGCCCGGTATACTGATGGCGTTGAAATTGAATGGTCGAAAACGGCGGTTATCGGTAACGCGCTATTATACCGCGACGCCCAATCGGTAAGTTTTGAAAACGATCAGGTAATTGAAGGCGTTGCGATTGCCGCGGGAGATTATTACCCGAAGGACAGCGACATACGGGAAATATACCAAATGTATGAAACGCAATGGCTTGACATTCCGTACAACAACCGAACCTCCCGGTTAAAAAACGATGATCTATCTCTCCTCAATACGACAAGTGCGCATTTAAACTATGAGGCGGATCCTGAAATCGTTGTTGAATTACAATTATTCGAGACAAAACGGGCGCGTATAGTGTTTAAAAATACCGCCGCGGTGAGTGAGGGTGATCCCGGAACCCGCTATTTAAAACACTTTGAAATATTAGGCAATGCGCTTATCCGTTCCAGCAAGGTAAAAATAGTATCCCCGCAGGAAGCCAAAACAACCGAACCATATACCAGCACCTATTTGTTTAACGAAACCGATGCTAAAACATTTACTAACGCGATGGCGGCTGATAACGCTTACTCTGATTTTGAGTTTACCTTCGGGTTAAACCGGTATGTTGCACCCGGGCTAGTAGCGCGAATAGAAGATCGGAGCGGCATAAGCACAAACGCCGTTATATACAAATGCGAATACAGCGCAAACGATCCGGTGTATAAGTATACGGCGGTAGCCATAAAAGAGTACAATGCGTTTTCGGAAAAAATACATGAAAGTAGTAGTTCAATTATTTTACCGGTTCCTGGTATTCCCGGTACTCCCGCTTATACATACGAACTCAAAACATCCGTTGATAAAGTACAGCGTGATTATCTTGGAAATAACACACCGGCGGCCGTAAGTTGCAGCCAGGATGTTATTATCGGCAATAATTCACCACAGGAATCAACAAAAACTATTAAATATGTAACCTCGGCAACATCCGAAGAAACCGCTTATACAGGGCCTGTTACGGTTGGCACACTCGATTGGATAGAATTCCGCCTGTATGATGGCGATAAATTGCTGGACAGGGAACGGGTCCCGGTATTGTCCGACGGCCCACCGGCCATCAGATACGAGCTTATTCCCAGCGACAACATGATAATACTGAACCCCTCCGGGGTAGCT
>JAISQR010000334.1 GCA_031274035.1 Treponema sp.
ACTAGAATATTCCACCGTTTTGGGGATGGAATGACCGTTGTGGAGGACAAAATTGCAGCCTTCTTTGACCGCCGGTATCTTGACCCCCGGTTCTTCGTCGATCTTGCGGAAAACCGGACGCTATTCTTCCAGCCCCTGTTTGTATGCTAAATCTCTGTAAATGCAAACGCTTAACATAGCGGCCGCGCCGGGAAGGAAGAGAAAAAGGGTAATACCCGCAAATATCGAAACTATGAATACTGAAATAAAAATCATGACGAAAAGAAAGGTCTGGCCGGGCCGGTAAAACACCAGTAAAAAACTCTTTGCGTAAACCTGGGAAAATGAGAACCCCTCTTCATATACCGCCAATGGATAACGGTACATTCCCGAACAGAGTAGTATACTGTCAAGCCAGAAAAAAAAGGCGCTTGCCGCCTTGGCTATCAATGGAACACCGGCTCCGATTAACGCAACAACAGAGGCAGCAAGAAGGAAGGCTATACATAGATCTAAAATTCCCATTATAAAAAAAAGAAGTCCCCTCTTGCCGAAACTATCGCGTACAGCCTTGAAACACTGTAACCTGCGTTCTTCCGTATCTCGTCTGCCCAGCTCAATAGCAATACCCCACGCCCAGCCCACTGTAAAAACCGGCAAAGCGCAGAGAATAAAAATACCGCTTATTTTCATCCAGGAACCGGGATGATGAAAAATCCTCCTCAGCCAGTAACGCATTACCGGAACGTACATCAGCCCTTGATTCCGGTCATCACAATGCCTTCGACTATATAACGCTGGCACAGGATATAGATTAAGAGCAGCGGAAGGGCAGTTATCGTGAGAAGTACCATCACCTGGTTCCAAGCAAGACCTCCGCCCCATTGGGTTGCGTAGATCTGAACCATTAAAGGCCATTTTTCCGGAGATGGGAGCATCATCAGGGGCATCATGAACTGGTTATAAACCGCGTTGAAGGTATTGAGGATTGCGATTGCAAAAACAGGACCTGAAAGGGGCGCTACAATAAATAAAAATATCCGAAGGTTGCTGGCGCCATCTATTTTTGCGGCTTCAAACAGAGATGAAGGCAGGGTGTCGAAAAAATTTTTAAATAAAAAAACCATCCAACCCCAAGCGGAGAATGGCAGGATCAGTGCCCAGAATGAATTGATAAGGTTCCAGTGGGTGAGGGGGAAATTGGTCATCATCAGATACAGGGGGATGATAGTCGCCTCGCCGGAAATCATCATAGTACCAATGAAAAAGAGGAGCAGAACATTACTCCCTTTAAGGCGCAGCTTTGAAAGCCCGTAGGCGCAGAGGGAGCTGAAAGGAATCTGAATCAGGATAGTTCCGCCGCAGAGGATGAAGGTATTCCAGATATTCCGCCAGAGATTCAACTTTTTAAAGGTGGAAGGGATATTTTCCCAGAGAAATTTTTCGGGTAAAATATTTGGCGGCAGTTTGATAACCTCCAAGGGAGCCTTAAACATATTAAAAAACATCCAGGTATGGGGCAAAATCTGGATAGGCAGCATAATAATGAGGAATGCGACAATCCCATAGTGTATCCAGCGGTTCCTGCCCCTTTTCAATTCGTTCTGTTGAATTATAGGCACAATTTACTCCTTCCCGTAATTTTGCAGGTTCCCTATTCATCCCTTCCGCGCTGCACTTTTATCTGGAACAGCGTTAGTATGAAAACAATGACAAAAGCCAGAACTGTAATGGTAACCGCATAACTGTAGTCTGTTTCCCGGTATGCCTTTTGGAAAGCGTAAAGTACCAAGGTCTCTGTTGCTCTGGCCGGCCCACCGCCGGTCATGATCATCACTTCGTCAAACATATTGAACACACCCATGGTACTCATAATAACGAGCATACCCATGGTAGGGAGTATACTTGGAATGGTAATGCGGAACAGCCGTTTGAGGAAGGTAGCCCCGTCAACCTGAGCAGATTCGTACATTTCCCTGTTAATCCCGTTCAGAGCCGCCAGATAGATGATGAAGTCCATGCCCCCGCCCATGCCGGCCATAATGAGCATCCCTGGAAACCTCATACAAATTTTTACCAAATTAATATCGTTCAGCCACATCTGAGCCTTAAAGCCGAGAGACGTAACGATATAGTTGGCAAGGCCGTAGTCGGGCTGCCAGAAATATTTCCACAGAACCGTGGTTACCACCCCGGGCAAGATCGCCGGCAGGTAATAAAGGGTTCTGATAAACGCCTTATGTTTACGGACTTCGTCAACCAAAACAGCCAGAACAAGGGGGACGAACTGGTTCATTATAAGCATAAGGAGCCAGAACTGGACATTATTTTTCAATGCGTTCCTGACCAGAGGGTCTTTGAAAGCCCTGAGATAATTACGGAATCCCACAAAATCACCCGGAGGATTCATAACATCGAATCGAAAGAAACTGACTGTTATCCCCATAAGCATGGGGTAATACTTGAACATAAGGAATGAGACAATCGCCGGTACAACAAAAATCCAGCCAGTATTTAATTTACGGCCTAAAACCATAGGCAAATGTATTTTTCGCCGCATCAGTTCTGCCCCTATCGCAAAGCCTGTTCCGGAATTAGCCCTTACGGAATGGGCTTAAGTCCAAAAAAATTAAATTCCGGGGAGTTTTTGTCTCCCCGGAATAATAATTCGAAATAGTATCAACCTACCCCACGCAAGCGGGTTCCTTTACCGCGGCTTAAAAGAGCCGGGATACTGGTCGTAGCACTCCTGGGCCGCCGTATTCAGGATAGCTTTAATTTCATCACGGGTGATATTTTCCTTGGCGAGAATACCCTGGAGATGCGGGGCGAGGATGTTCTTAAGCTCATTCCAGTTTGGACAGAAGGGCTCAAGCTTAGCAATCTTACTCAGGTCATCGAATTCTTTCGCCCAATGCCGAGGCCAAGTGGCGCCGTATTTCTCGAATTTGATCTGGGTCATGTCTGTACGGCCGGGAATATTGGAATCGATGCCCACCAGAGTGTTCTGGAAGGCCCACTGGGCTTCCATGAATTCCTTATCGAAAGACATGAGTTGCGCCCAATCCCAACCGGCTTTAACCTGCTCGTCGGTACTCCGGGGACTCCAGGCATATACCGTGCCGCCGCAGAGGGAATAGGGTTGAGTAGCGGAGTCTTTCGCGGGAATAGGCATAATGCCGAAAGTTTCTTGGGGGACGTTGTACTTGTTGAGGGCGTTGTCAGAAAAGTAGTTGATCATACCCCAGGCAAAAACGCCGCGGCCTGAGGCCATGTCGTCCTGAAGCTCGTCCCAACCTTCAAGGACATTCCTCTGAGTCATATTGTACTTCCAGACCATATCATGCCAGAATACGGCGGCTTCGATACCGGGATCCTCGGTAAAGGCGACACGGTAAGTACCATCCGCGTTAGGCCTGACCATTTCGCCGCCGGCGCTCCACACCCAAGGGGTGAAGGGCCATGCATTGAATTCCATGCCCATCATGATGTAACCAAAGCGGGGTTTGCTCTTATCGGTAATTTTCTGCCCTAAAGCGGCGAATTCAGCCCAAGTCTTGGGCAGGTTGTCAGGATCGCCGCCGCCTTCTCTAAGGGCTACCCGGTTATAGGGGGTAGCGGCAACATAGAGATTGGAAATGATACAGTACCATTAGTTGTCTATTACCAAGGCTTCGTCAAAGGCGCTGTTCACTAGGCCCTGCTTCCTCAAGTCCCAGTTTTCTACCAGACTACTAACGTCCTTTATGGTACCGTTCTTAGCCCTGGTGGGAATATCTACCGGCGGGAATACGGTAACCACCGTCGGGACCGTACCGGCCATGAGGGCCTTATCGTAGGCTTGGCGGTAGTCGATTCCGGGGGGCTGCTGTTCAAGCTCAAGATCGACATTGGGATACCGCTTCTTAAATTCAGCGATCTGGAAATCCCACTGTTTAAGACCAGCTTCAGTCGTCTCAATAGGCGGCGACCATAGCTTGAGTTTGACGTTACCACCGGAACCACCAGAAGCCGCAGACCCTTGATTCCCGCCGCCAGCGAACACAAGGGAAGCGCTAAAAACAAGAACAAAACTAACCAACAATACAAAACGTTTCATTCCACTTTCCTCCTGAAAAATATATATACGGACATACATCCGCATAGTTATCTATTCTGATGTAAGAATGATACCATGGTATTTACCACCGGGCAACAAAAATTTACATTTTTTTTTCATTTTTGAAAAAACTTGCGCCATTGATGCTATAACGTGATACACTACTGAAAATGAGACCTGAAAGGAGAAATATATGCATACTGTTTTAGTAAACATAGACAAGAAAGCCATACCGACCTACGAGCCTTCGGCTTATGAAGAACTACCCATGTTTGCCTTTAACCGGAATCATCAGGGAACCAGCGGGAATCCCTATCCAAACCGTATTGTCAACAAGGTTAGGCGGGATAAAAAAACCGATGCCCTCTACACGGCAATCAGACTGGAAAACGATTACCTTGCGCTTACCATTCTTCCCGAACTGGGCGGAAGGATCTTTGAAGCGGTAGATAAATCCAATGGGACGGATTTTTTCTACCGTC
>JAISQR010000393.1 GCA_031274035.1 Treponema sp.
TAAATCTCTTCAAAGGTATCGGTTATGATCTTGAGAAGGGCCGTTTCGTCAACGGGCTTTATCAGGTATTCTTTGACTTTGAGGTGGATCGCCTGCTGTGCGTAGGAAAAATCGTTGTAACCTGAGAGGATGACAAAAGGGATGTCGTCTTTCTTCGACGCCTCTTCGATAAACGAGAGACCCGACATAAGGGGCATATTGATATCCACGATGACAAGATCCGCCCCCTTCTCCTTCAACTCTTTCAAGGCTTCCTCGGGATCCGTAAAGGGCAGAGTTTCGCAGCGGGGGATGTTGAATTTACCAATCAGAAAACAGAGGCCGTTTACGATATTCGGTTCGTCATCCAGGATGATTATCCGCATACGTTATGCCTATCATCCTTTGACAGAACCCACGGTAAGGCCGGTAACAAAATATTTCTGCAAGAAGGGATAAATTATCATAATCGGAAAAACACTTATCACCATTGCTGTTACCTGAATTGCCAGGGGGGTTATGACGCTGTTTACCGATGCCATTGCGGCGGTCATAGCCGATGATCCCGAAAGGTTACTGCGGTTGATTACTTCCATCAGAAGGTATCCCAGGGTTCTGAGATCCCTGTTCTGCACAAAAAAAGCCGAGTCGAACCAGGAGCTCCAATGGGCTACCCCTGTAAAAATGGCAATGGTCGCCAGAAGCGGTTTTGAAACCGGAATGATAATAGTGGCAAATATCCGCAGTTCCCCGGCGCCGTCAATAGTCGCCGATTCATGGAGCGCACTGGGTATGCCCTTGAAAAATGAAACCGCTACAATAGCGTAAAAAAGATTCAGCGCGGACGGAATAATATACACCAGGAAAGAATTCAAAAGCCCCAATGCTTTGAGGGTCATATAATAGGGAATAAGCCCGCCGGAAAAATAAAGACAGAAGACAGCGACGCCCATATAAAATTTCCGTCCTATGAGTTTTTCGTAAGAAAACCCGTAGGCTACAACAGCGGTAAAAAAGGTCGTAACCAAAGTACCGATAAAAGTACGGTAAACGGTAATTAAAAAGCCGCTTATCCACTTTTCGTCATTAAAAAAAGTCCGGTAGTTGTCCAGCGTAAATACCCTTGGCCAGAGGTATATCCCGCCGTTAGCCGCGTCAAGGCCGTCATTGAATGATAAGATCAGGGACAGGAAGAAAGGATAAGCGGTAAGAATAAAAACAAGGGTAAGAAATATGAAAGTGAGCGCATCCATAATACGATCTTCGGCATTTTTACGCATAATAACCTTCAATAAAGGCCGTTTCCGGTCAGGCGCTTTGACAGATTGTTGCTGATGAAAATCAGAATAACCGAAACTATTGACTGCAGCAACCCCACCGCGGCGGCGTAATCATAACGCCCCTGGGAAAGGCCGATACGAAAAACATACGTTTGAATGATGTCCGAAGCGGCATTGTTGCCCGCATTCCCCAGGAGAAAACTCTGATCGAAATTACTGCCTCCCATACTGCCCCCGAAGAGATTGCCGATAGAAAGGATCAGTACCACCATGATAGTGGGGAGTATCCCCGGAATGGTTATATACAGGATCCTCTTGAAGCGGCCCGCACCGTCTATAATTGCCGCTTCGTACAACTCCGGATCTATGCCGGCTATGGCGGCGAGGAACAGTATTGCCCACCAACCCATCTCTTTCCAGATTCCGGTGATGACCGCAATGGCCCAGTATGTACCGGCGCTGGCGAGAAAATTAACAGGCTTTTCAACAGCGCCGAACCGGAGCAGGAGGGAATTGATCATTCCGTTCCTCGTATTGAGAAAAAGTACACAGAATCCCGAAACCACTACCCAGGAAATAAAATAAGGAAGATAACTCGCGGTCTGTACAATCCGCCTTATTTTTACGCTATGCACCTCGTTCAGGGCTATGGCGAAAATAATCGGAACCGGAAAAGTAAAAATGAGTTTCAGAAGGCTTATCATCACCGTATTGCGGAGAAGCATGGGGAAATTGTATTCGGAAAAAAATTCGATAAAATGGCTAAAACCGGCCCAGGGGCTGGTGAACATTCCCCAAAGTCCGGTTTCGAGGCGGTAATGCTTAAAACTTATGATGAGACCCGCCATGGGGGTCACATTGAAAACAAGAAGATACGCTATGCCCGCAAGGGCAAAGGCCTGCATACCTTTCTGTATCCACAGCCGTTCCAAGAGACTTTTTTCGTTAAGCGCCGCTTTTTTCTTCATACTTCTCCTGCAAGGCCGCCCGGAAAATTGGGCGGCCGGATACTTTTACTGATACATGGTCCGGTACTGGCCGATCTGCTGGTTCATGTAGCTCTCCAACTGATCCACGCCGATAGTCTTCGCGTTTGACATTAATTCATTGTAATACCGGGTGAATTCGGTATCGTTCTCCGCAAGGAAACATTTAACCTCCGCATTGGTGATCATATCATTGAGCTTGGTCAGAATGTTCTTCTCCGCGCCTTCGGCCTTCGGGGTGGCGGCGCCCAGCCATGGACAAATATACAGGTGGGGGAGGACCGAGCGGTAGGTCGCCAGGAACGGTTCGGGGATAGTGGCGGCTATGGACTGGGTGAGCCATGCCGAATTGGTGGTCATCCAGTAAAGGTTGTTGTACTTCGAGTTAAGAACATTGCTGTCCTTTGTCGCGTCAAGCCACTCCTGGGAAAACGCGGGGAGACCGTTATTCCCAAGGGTATATTCGATCCCCTCTCTTCCCCATTGGGAGAGCCGTCTGCCTTCTTCGGTCCACATAAACTGCATGAACTTAACAGCCTCTTCGGGATACCTGGATTTCCGGGGAATGACAACCGCCGCCCATCCCGCATCGGTGATATAATATTTGGTATCCGAATTGAGGATGGCGATTTCCCTGGAATAAGCCTTTGGATCCGCCGCTTTTGCCATCTCGCCAAAGGTGTAAATTTCACCTGATGTGCAATGGGATAGGGAAAACGCCTGACCATTGGTGAACAAGGCCTTTACATCGGTATCGGTAAAGGAATAGTTGTCCGCCATGATGTACCCTTTACGGTAAAGCTGGTTCACATATTGAAGGTAATTCCGGTAATTGCCGCTGTTGATGTAGTACTTGATTACGCCATTTTCTTCGGCAAAAGAATCGGTCGAAACACCGCTCCAAACCCGCAGCGCCTTATTCCCCCAACTGGTTGGCGCGCCGGTTACATAGGGTATAAGGTTGGGATAGCGCTGTTTTACCATGCCCAGCACCCGGTCGAAATCGGCAAGGGTGTTGATGGCCGGGTTACC
>JAISQR010000501.1 GCA_031274035.1 Treponema sp.
TATTTTCATTCTTTCATAGTATCATCTTTTGTCCTCTTTGTCATCCCCCGTTCCTTTATCCATCATACTTTCTAGATCACCTCCGGGGTTTAATACCCAAGATCCCGCTTACTGGTTCGCGGGGGAGCTTAAAAGGGTATTAAACCCCTGAGTGCAACCACTTCTTGAGAACAATAACCTCGTCCTGAAGGGCGAGATTATTGATTGGGCCTTACGCTGTGCTGCCTTAATTGGAAAGAGGTGCTTTCGCATGCTTTATTGAGCATCCTTTGTGCCATTGGCGGTTGTTTTCTTTTCGTGCATTTCGTGTTTTTCGTGGCTAAAAGTAAAACTGCTGCAAAGGCTCGATGTACCCTTGGTGGTTTTTTGGTGGTTTTTCTTTTCGTATATTTCGTGTTTTTCGTGGTTAAAAGTAAAACCGCTGATGCGCCCTGTTATCCTGTTGAATTTCTGTTGCGCTATTTGATACACTTCTATAAAATGAGGTATCAGTATGGACTATGAACGATTAACTATTAAAGCCCAAGAAGCGCTGAACACAGCCTCTTCTCTGGCGCAACAGAACGATCATTCGCAAGTTGAGATTGAGCATATTCTCGCGGCTCTTCTGGGGCAGGAAGACGGTATCAGCGCGCCTCTTGTGGAGCGTATCGGCGCGGATCCAAAGCAGCTTCTCAAGGAGGCCGAGTCTCTCATGGCGTCGAGTCCGAAAATCTACGGGGAGGCGGCCCAGCTCTACTTCTCCTCCGCCGCATCGAAGGTTCTAGCCAAGGCGGAACTGGAGGCTTCCGCGCTCAAAGATGAATTTGTCTCCGCCGAACATATCCTTATCGCTATTGCGGTAAGTGAAGGCAAGGCGGGGGGGCTTCTCAAGAAAGCGGGGGTTACCAAAAACGCGATACTCGGGGCGCTTAAAGCTGTACGGGGGAATACCCGCGTAACCGACCAGAACCCCGAGGAAAAGTATCAGGTGCTGGACAAGTATTGCCGCGATCTTACCGCGCTGGCGCGGCAGGAAAAACTTGATCCGGTTATAGGCCGCGACGAGGAGATACGCAGGGTAATGCAGGTGCTGTCGCGGCGTACCAAGAACAATCCGGTTTTGATAGGAGAACCGGGTGTAGGCAAGACGGCTATTGCCGAAGGTCTTGCCCGCCGCATTGTTGCGGGGGATGTGCCCGAAGGTCTTAAAGGGAAAAAGCTCCTGGCCCTCGATCTGGGCGCCCTGGTTGCCGGTGCAAAATTCAGGGGAGAATTTGAGGAACGGCTCAAGGCGGTGATCCGCGAGATACAGGCATCGGACGGCAAGATCATCCTTTTTATAGATGAACTGCATACCCTGGTAGGGGCAGGGGCCGCCGAGGGTGCGACGGATGCTTCCAACCTGCTCAAACCGGCCCTGGCCCGTGGAGAGCTGCGCTGTATAGGGGCAACGACACTGGACGAGTACCGCAAACACATAGAGAAGGACGCGGCCCTGGAGCGGCGCTTCCAGCAGGTTTACACCGCGGAGCCTTCGGTGGAAGATACCGTAGCAATACTGCGGGGCCTCAAGGAACGCTACGAAGTGCATCATGGGGTACGCATCAAGGACGAAGCCCTGGTAGCGGCGGCCAGCCTGTCGGACCGGTATATCACAAGCCGTTTTCTGCCGGATAAGGCCATAGATCTGGTAGACGAGGCCGCGTCGCGGCTCAAGATGGAACTGGATTCCCGCCCGACCGAACTTGACAAACTTGAACGGAAGCTCCTCCAGCTTTCTATAGAGAGACAGGCTTTGCAGCGGGAAGAGGATACGGCAAGCAGGGAACGGCTTTTCAAACTTGAAAGGGAGATTGCCGATCTGAGTGCTGAACGCAACGCTATGACTGCCCGCTGGGAGAGCGAGAAGAAGGACATTGAGAAGATACGGGAGATCAAGCAGCAGATTGAAGAACTCAAGATTGAAGAGACCCGCTGGGAACGCGAGGGCAATTTAACCAAGGCTGCCGAGGTAAAGCATGGACGTATTCCAGAGGCACAGAAAACCCTTCAGACCCTTACCGATCAGATGGAGGCCAAGCGCGGCGGTACACAAGGGGCGCTCCTGCGCGAAGAGGTGAGCGAGGAAGATATAGCCCAGGTAGTATCAACGTGGACCGGAATACCGGTTTCCAAGATGTTGAGCGGTGAATTGCAGAAGTACCTGGATTTGGAGGAAGTTCTGGGGCAACGGGTGGTGGGACAGGATACTGCCGTGGAAGCGGTGGCGGATGCTATACGCCGGAACAAGGCGGGACTTTCCGACGCCGCCCGCCCCTTGGGATCCTTCCTCTTCCTCGGTCCTACCGGTGTCGGCAAAACAGAGCTGGCAAAAACCCTTGCGGATTTTCTGTTCAATGATGAGAAAGCCCTTACCCGCATAGATATGAGCGAGTACGGCGAAAAGCACTCGGTAAGCCGTCTTATCGGCGCGCCCCCCGGCTATGTCGGCTATGAACAGGGCGGCCAGCTTACCGAAGCGGTGCGGAGGCGGCCCTACAGTGTCATCCTTCTTGACGAAATTGAAAAGGCCCACCCCGAGGTCTTCAATGTTTTCCTTCAGATACTGGACGACGGCAGGCTGACCGACGGGCAGGGACGGGTTGTAGATTTTAAAAATGTGATCATCATTATGACCAGCAACCTGGGCTCTGACCTGATCCTCGAAGCAAAAAAGCCGGACAATATACGGACCGCCCTCATGGAACTTCTGAAACAGAGCTTCCGTCCCGAATTTTTGAACCGCATTGATGAAACCGTGATCTTCAACCGCTTGGGTAAGGAAGAAATAGGCAAGATCGTTGAAATACAGCTTGCAAGACTTGCCGCCCGTCTTGCCGAACGGAAGATCAACCTTAAACTGAGCAAGGCCGCAAAGCAATTCCTTGCCGAGCGCGGTTACGACCCGCTTTTCGGCGCGCGGCCCCTCAAGCGGACCATACAGGCGGAACTGGAGAATCCCCTGGCAAAATCCATTATTGCGGGGAAGATAGTCGAAGGCGATACGGTTGCCGCCGATATTGCAGGCAAGAACAACGAAGGGCTTGTTTTCAGGAAGGCAAAGGAAAGCTAAAATATATGCTATTCAGGATTAATGCGGGAATAACGGAAACCGGTTCATGCGGCGTTGAAACGCGCTGTAAAGGATGAGGCAATATACCGGTTTCCCTTAAAGCCGGTATTGGAGTTTTACAAGGAGTAATGGCTATGAAAAAAGTATTAACTTTAAGCGCGGGTCTTATGATAAGCGCGGCGCTGTTTGCATCGGGTTACCGGGAAGCATCCGCGGGTATCAGGATTGAGTTGGAAGGCAACCCTACAACAGGGTATTCCTGGACATATACCGCGGGGACGGAAGGGATAGTCAGGGAACTTTCGGTAGAGTACATTAAAAAAGAAACAGCCGCCGGGGCTGTCGGTTCGGGGGGTATATTTGTGTTTGTATTTGAGGCTCTTGCCCCAGGTGAAACAGAACTGCGCTTTGTGTATAAAAGGCCCTGGGAGAATGTTGACGGGCCGGTACAGGAAGCGGTCTATCTTGTAAAGGTGGATGCCAACAAGAGGATCAGCGCGGAAAAGCGCGAATAAAGGGGGCGGCTGACTGAATGATAATCAGCGCCAGCAGGAGGACGGACATCCCCGCGTTTTACGGGGAATGGTTTATCAAACGCCTTCGCGAGAAGAAGGTATTTGTACGGAATCCCATGAACGCAGGCCAAGTTACGGAGTTGGCGCTTGATCCTCAAAACATCGACTGCATAGTCTTCTGGACCAAGAATCCAAAAAATTTTCTGCAATACCTTGATGAAATCGACAGCCTTGGGTACAGGTATTACTTCCAGTTTACGCTTACCCCCTATAATGCCGCGTTGGAGCGGAATGTAGGGGATAAAGCTGAAATCATTGAAACCTTCATAGAGCTTTCGCAAAGAATTGGGAAAGAAAGGGTAATTTGGCGCTATGATCCTATTATCTTTTCAGAAACATATTCACTTGCATACCATGAGCGGGCGTTTGCTTCCCTCTGTACAAAGCTGCGCTGTTATACGGAAAAATGCGTTATCAGTTTTATTGACCGCTACGGTTTTCTTGAAAAAGATTTTACCGCCCTCAAAATCCATGAATTAAGCGCCGCGGAATGCGGCTTGGTTGCGAAAAGTATCTGCAAGATAGCGGAGAAGTACACTATCAGGGTCTGTTCATGCTGTGAAAAAATCGACCTGGACGAATACCGTATTGCCCGCAATAAATGTATTGATGATGAACTTGTAAACAGGATATGCGGGTCAAAACTGAAATACAGAAAGGACGCGGGCCAGAGAGAGCGGTGCCGCTGTACCGCAAGCAGGGATATAGGCGCCTATAATACCTGTCGGCATAACTGTGTCTACTGTTATGCAAAACGGGGCCCTGAAAAGGCGGGATATAACCCCGATTCGTCTGAATTATACGGCCCGCTTCCCTAGGAGCCTGTGGGACTTTGGTGAATTTTTGCATATTTATGCAAAAATTCCGATGCAATCGGACACTTCGTGTCCGATTGCACTTGTAGGTTTTCATGGCTTTTTTGCTAAAAAAAGCCATGAAAACCACGATTATCCGGCATCCTTACGCAGTTTGTAAGGTAAAAAACCGCCTAATCAGCGGTTTTTTAAGGTTTTATGCGCGAAGCGCAACAAACTGCTAGGTCTATCGTGAATACTCAAGGCGGGTCGTAGTGTCGCTGTAGTACCCTTTAATGCTGATGACGCCCCGATCATGAGAGCGGAGGATACGCACCCGCTTGATCTGGCCGGGCAACAGGTCGAAATAGTTGTCATCGAAAAGCCAGCCGAATTCATTGCCGTCTTCGGCCCTGCCCAGAAGTTCAACGGAACGTTCGTAACGGGTACTTTGCAGAAATATCTCCCCGTTTTTAAACCCAGCCTTGATGACGCCGTCTTTAGGAAAGCGGAGATGCCGCTCTATATCGACGTAATCAAAGGACTCGGCTATACGCTTGCCGTCATTGGCAACCGCATAGGCGTGGAGAATGCAATTCTTTTTAAACTGACCAAAACGGTTAAGATTTGTAAGGAGTCTTGATTCATCGGGCGCAATTTCAAAGGGGAGGTTGAATTCATCGGTAACGCAATTCCTAAACGGATCGAAAAGACGGATAAAGACCCTGCCGGCCAAAGGTTTAACGGTATCATTTATCATCCAGAGATCGATAAAATTACCAACCTCAAAACTGAGCAGTACCGGTTCATAGGCGCGTTTAAGGCAGTAATAGGCTATGTATGGTTCCAGAAAGTAGTCTATGACGCCGAAGAAAATATGGTTACAGGAGTTATTCAGCTTCCAGAGTATATGACCTTTGGTGATACGCTGCCCGCCCTGATCCCAGGCAGAACGCCCCCGCCGGTAACGTTCTATACTGCGGCGCAGGTAATCGCCGTGCGCCCAGCCTATGCGGTAGAGCATACTGTCCAGGTCCGCCGCGTCATAGTAGGCTTCAACGGCGCCTAATTTCCAGTAACCTTGGTTGGAATTGTATTTGTTCCACGCTTCGGGCCACGGCAGTTCACTGTTCTTATGCTGAAGACCGTCATAACCGGCAGGCCAGAGGTCATCGCCGTTCATCATACGCTGCATGGTGCGTTTTGCCGGAGTTGAAACCCGGTTGTTCTCGCTTAGGAAAACCGGGTACTGATTCCCCGGCACATACCAGATGTGGGTGTAGCCGTGGGTATCCCCTGCCAGGGGATCATTGGCGTAGGCGCCGCCGTCAGGAGAACTACGATGGTAGTAACGGCCGGGATCAAGATTGGCGCATACCTCCGGGAATATCTCGTCAAATATCTGAAGGCCGAGCGTCTCCTCTCCGGGGTAGTCAAACTGACCGCTCATAATGCTCTCGTTACCGCCGCACCAAAGCCAGATGCAGGGATGATCCCGCAGCCGCCCGACTTGATATTCCGCCTCCGCCTTGAGCAGATCAAAGATGCGCTCGTTCACATCATACATTGAATAGGTAGTGAAAAAATCCTGCCAGACAAGTATGCCCCGGCGATCACATTCATTGTAAAAATCTTCACGTATCCGTTCGTTTTCCCCCCATACCCTCAGACAGTTCTGATGGGAAAGTTCAACTAAATCGAGCAGGATATTCATACGGTCGGGATTATATACATTTGTCAGGGTATCCATCGGGGCCAGGTTGGATCCCCATACCTTGAGCGGGAGGCCGTTGATAATAAAATCAAAATCGCCTTTTTTTACAATATTTCTAAAGCCTATTTTGAAGGAACGGGCGTCCGCTATTTTAAGACCGGCCGTCAATTCCGCATGTACCGTATAAAGGGGGCTTGCGCCGTGGGTTCTCGGCCACCAGAGCGCCGGCTTATCGATCTTAAAATCTACATTCAGGGTTTCTTCTCCGTCAATGTCGAAGCCGTTCATACTATTTGCAAAATGATTAAGCGGATGTATCTCTTTACCTTCAGGATCGATCACGAAAATGCGGACATAGGCGCCTGCCGCCTGTCCGCGCAGGCTTATTTCTACATTGAGTTCCGCGGAATCGAAATTTTCGCTGAGTGTATACGAGGCATGAGTACCGCTGATTTCAGCCTGATCGACAAGGACAAGGCTTACGGCGTCGTAAACCCCCACACGGAAAAGGCTCGGCTTGGGTCCAAGATAATCCCCAAAGGTTGTCCCAAACATGCGTGTCCTTGCGCCCGGCTTGATCTTCCCTGATGCGTCTTTAACATAATCGGGCAAAACCACATCCCGAAATTTCTTCTTTGGCGAGTGGAAATGGAGGATAAGGCGGTTGTTTTCCAGAATCTTACCTGTTATATCAACCTGACGGGGCAAATACACATCCTCGTGCCGTGCCAACAGCACGCCGTTAAGGTAGATATCCGCATAGGTATCCAGCCCCTGAAAATCGAGGTAAGCATTTCCGGCTTTTTCAGGGCAGGAAAAATCCTTGAGGTAAAGCCAGTCGCTCTCGGCTACCCACTGACAGGAAGTCGAGTCGCCGTGAGTATTTGGATTCTCTATGACCCCGTAAGAGACAAGGACTTCGTAAACCTGGGACGGCATTTTGGGAACCGTGAACAACAGGTCCCCATTCTCAGGACCATCCCTGAGCAGATCATCAAGCCTGGATATATCCAATTCTTCAACAGGATCTATACGTTTAAGCAGCCAATGGGAATCAAACTCTATGATTCTTTTCATGATCAGTTTCCACCCCTTGCGTTGGGCCTATATCACACCCAAAAATGCACTATTATAGGTATTTATATATTGTATACATTCGCGCCCTATGAGGCAAGAGAGAATCAGGGCTGCCGCATGTACTTTCGGTTTTCGAAAAACAATGGAGATGAGAAGGATGCTTAACTTATTGGCGTTGGTTTGCAAGGTATAAATATTTATACCTTGCAAAGCGCAACCAACTCCTAATACCGGAGCCGGAGTTTGGTGATGAAGGTAAAATATGTCCCCCGCTCGGCGCCTGTTGTCTGTCCGGGCGGTATGGGGCCCAGTTCCCCGCGTTGGCCGTTGCCGGTAAAGCTGTCCCTGTCCAGGGGAACCTGGGCGGAAAGGCTGAGGGTCAGCCCTTGGAAAATGTCGTGTTCCAGGCTGAGTACCGGGGTAAAGGAAACATCGTCAAAGCCGAAAATACAGGCAAGGCCGCCGTTGGTGTAATCGTTAAAGCTGTAGCGCATGGAAGCGTAAAGGTAGTTTTGTTCCGCAAAGCCGCCCGGATTCTGAACGCTTCGCGCGGTTGCCGATTTTTCGCCTGAGTAAAGGTACTCGGCAAGGACGTAGAGCTTCCCCTCCGCAAAAGAATAGTCCAGCCCGGCCGCAGCGGAAAGCCCTTCTATGCCGGGGGCCGCTTCCGGGTTGTAGGTATAAAGGGCGTCCGCCACAAGGCCGGCTTCGACATCCGTCTTGAGGGAAAGTCCTGCCCGGTGTATGCCCCAATCCGATCCGGCTTGGGGCGTTTCGTAGGCATAGAGGGCCTGTAGACTCAAGTTTTCCCAGTGCTGGTCCCAGGAAAGCCCCCCAAGGCTCCCCCCGCCCCCGGCTGCGAGGGGATTCTTCGGCCCCGCGGCAAAGGCCAGGAACTTGGCCTCGTCGTTGGGATATACCGAAACAGCGGCGCCCAGAATACCCCGCAGCCGAGCATCCGGCGCAAGGGGGTTTTTGGGGTTAAGGAAGTCCGAAGGGCCAAAAACCATGCTGTACCCAAAGGCCAGGCGCATAAGCCCCGCGTCAAAATCGGCATAGTCGCTATTGACACGGAAATAGAGCCGCTCCAGTTCCAGCGCCGCCGCATAGTTCTCCCCCGACATAAAGGCTGTCCCCGTTAAACCCGGATACAGGGCGCCGTTGTAAAGGCTGAGATCGGCGGCATTCTGTAGATTGGCGCCCGATACCGCGATAAGATTAAACGCACTGTAGAAGACCGCGCTATCCCGTATCTTAAACTGCATTCGTAGATTAGCGTACTCTTCCAGCCCTATAGAAAACTGGGGCGAATCCCCGGCTCCCGCACTGGTAGTTACCCTGGTATCCAAAAAGCCCGAAAACGAAGGCGCATCGGCAAAGAGAACCCCCGCCGCGCCCAAAAGCGCTACCGCCCAAACAGTTCTTATTCTCAATTTCATCACAACCCTCCGCATGAATTATCAACCATAAACCACAGGGACAAAAAGAAGAAATTTAACCACGGACCTCACGGACAGGACACGGAAGAATTTTAACCGCTAAGGACACGAAGGGGGCAGTCCATTCTTTGTGCTCTTTGGAGGAACCCGCTATCGCGGGGGAGCCTTTGTGATTCTCTTCCCCTTCCGTCCGTGCTTGCAGACCTTTGGTCTGACATGTGGTCAGTGGCCCTCTCCATCTTCTCTTGTCCGTGATTAATCCTTTTCATCACCGTTCCAGATTCCGCTGGCTGAAGACCGAATCGGCGATGGGCCTGTCCATGATCACGCTCCGCATGATCATGGTAGTTTTGCTGTTTTTCCGCAGAAGGTCCCGTATCTCGATCTCCACGGGGTAACGGCGGCCTCCGAACACCTCGATCTTGTTGAGGTTGTACTCCTTGAGTTTCGCCCCGGAGAGGGCAAAAAGTTCGTAGTGAAGGCAGTCCCCGTTTTCCTTGTCGATCCAGAGTTTCTGCTTAGGATAACTTTCGGTCCGCTTTTTCGCGGTAAGGTCCAGCACCCAGCAGTCGCGGCCAACACCGTTACTGTTCCGGGTTTCCGAACCGGAAATAACCGGGTCGTAGCGGGCAGAAAGTTTTTCATTTTCGATGGTGTCCTCGTAGGAAAGGTCCGAACCCATCATGCTTTCCTTGAGCATATGCCCGGAGATAAGCATCACCTCCTCGGTGTCCGGGGAATACACGTAGAGCCGCGCTCCCTTCTTGAGGTACTTGGTACCCCGGTCCTCGGGGTTGGTGAATTCGATAAAGCTGTCTTCGTTTCCCCGGGCCCAGGCCCTCATGTTTTTAACATACCGCCGGTTCTGATACTCGATGATCATATCCCCCTCATATTGAAGGGTGGTATATACCTCGTTATCATCCACCCGCCGGAGCAGTTCCGCCGCGGAAGGATTCT
>JAISQR010000051.1 GCA_031274035.1 Treponema sp.
CGAAAAACACGAAATATACGAAAAGAAAACAACCGCGAAGGGAAGAAAAAGAATGGCGAGCCCAAGAACCCGCTCACGCGGGGGAGGCAGAGCATTATTCTTGACCCAAACTTAAGAACGAAGAAATTTTATCGCAAAGGAACCCAGGGGTTCCGGGGCACATCAGACCTATGGTCTGCATACACAAAGGGAAGAAGAATTGGAGGGCAACCCTCTGGACTCCTTCCTTCCTTCGTGTTCTTTGTGCATCTTCGCGGTTAAATTTCTTCAAATTTGGGTATGTCCGCGGGTACTTGGAAATAGTACACTTTCCTTTTTCGCGCCTTTCGCGGTTAATTTTTTTCAAATTTAGGTATTTTCGCGGTGCTTGCAAGTAGTGTACTTTCCTTTTTCGTGTCTTTTCGCGCCTTTCGCGGTTAAATTTCTTCAAATTTGGGTATGTCCGCGGTACTTGGAAATAGTACACTTTCCTTTTTCGTGTCTTTTCGCGCCTTTAGCGGTTGAATTTCTTAAAAGTAACATTGCTGGCGGCATTGAGCTTATAGTAAAACAATGGTATTATTTTACTAAACCTTATCTACAGTATTAAAGGCCGGGAATGACAACCATAAAAGATATAGCCGCGGCCGCGGGGGTTTCGGTCTCCACCGTCTCAAATGTGATGAACCATAAATCAAACGTGGGGGAAGAAACCAGACAGCGGATTTTGCGGCTCTGCCAGGAACTGCACTATATTCCCAACGCGGCGGGAAAAAACCTTAAAACAGGGGAAAGTAAAACAATTCTATTTAATTTTGGCGATTTTGACCGGAGTTTTTATTTAAAGATCATTGAAGGCATTAATGATTATGCCGGAGATAACGGATACGATCTTATGATCTGCACTACAAAATCATGCGAAAAATATATGCACAATAAATTAACCGACGGCTGTATTATTCTTGACTACCGTATGGAGGATAAAACAATTCAAAGGGCGGCAACGGAACAATACCCCATCGTGGTATTAGACAGGGTTTTACCTCATCCCTATATAAAAAGTTTGGTAGTAAATAATTACGGCCCCATGACCGAACTGGTGGAGGGTATTGTAGAACGGGGATACCGTAAATTCGCCTTTATCGGCGGTATAGAGCATACCGATGACAACAAAGAGCGGTTTCAGGCGTTTATAGACGTATTGACAAAACACCGCATACCCTTCCGCCGGGAGAATTATTTTTCCGGGGATTACCGGGAACAAAGCGGATACCAGGCGGCAAAAATCTTTATGTCCGCGCCGGAACTGCCGGAAATTTTTGTCTGCGCCAATGATAACATGGCTATCGGCGCCATGAACGCCCTCCGCGAACGGGGCTATCGAATTCCTGACGACGCGGCCGTTACAGGTTTTGATAACTGCGAACGGGCGGAAACCGCGGGACTTACCACGGTGGCGGCGCCTGATTATGAACGGGGATACCTGGCGGCCAGTTCCCTTATTGAGAATATCAAGGGCGGGGGAAATTTTGAACTGATGAAACTTACCGCGGTGGTCGAATGGAGGAAGAGTGTAGGAATTTGTCCGTTTTAGTAAAAATTATATTAATTTTACTAAAATATTAAGTTGTTTTATCGAAATAAATATTAAATATCTTAGGATTATCCCCGTAATTCCGGCATCTTTTTTATATATAAGCCTCTCTCAAAAAACCTCAAATTAGACCAGTGTTAAAAATAAAATATCTTAATTATTTATTTTATAAAGAATTAAAAAATATTCAAAAAGATCGAAAAAGGCGTTTTTATCATTTTAGAGAGAATTTGTAATTTTATTAAATAAAAAAGTAATTCTTGACATATAAAAAAACCTTGATTATATTGAAGTAAATCGTTTTATAAATTTTTTGCGGAGGAACTATGAAAGTTATTAAAGGAAAAAAATTCCTGTTCGTCGGCCTGGCGCTTTCTTTTGTTTTTTTCGGCTGCTCGAAAAAGGACGTGGTGGAAAAGAGTAAATTTATTGTTTTCCAGTCCAAGGTAGAGATCACTACCCAGCTTGAGGCCGCGGCCAAGGCATACCAGGCGGAAACCGGGGTAGAAGTAGAGGTGTGGAGTACCACTGGGGATGATTATTTCCATCAACTCAGAACCCGGATTGCCGCCAATCAGGGCCCAACCCTGTTCTCCATGGGCCCCGGCTCGGAAGCCTCGGAGTTAGGGAACTATCTGGAGGATATTGGCGATCTGAGCTTTGCCCGGAATATCTCCGAGGGCCTGCTGGAAAAACAAAACGGGAAAATTGTCGGCATACCTTACACTATCGAAGGTTTCGGCATTGTCTACAATAAAAGCCTTGTTAATCCCGCTCAGGTACGGGATTACGATTCCTTTGCGGCCCTCCTACAGGAGGCCAAGGCAAAGGGAATTAACGGGTTCGGTCTTTCCCAGGAAAGTTATTTCCTTATCGGCCACATCCTCAATACTCCCTTCGCGGTGATGCCCGATATGAAAGCCTATATGGAAAGGCTTGCCAGGGGGGAGGTGAAGATGGCGGAAACACGGGAATTTCAGGAATTCGCCAAATTTTACGCCGCCATCCGGGATTATTCGTATAATCCCCTGGAGGTAAACTACGATAAGGAATGTGGAGATTTTGCCACCGGAAAGACCGCCGCCATTCATCAAGGAAACTGGGCCTACGGCATGTTTGCCGATTATCCCCTTACCTTCGAGATGGGCCTCATGCCCTTCCCCCTTCTGGGCAACGACAGGCTTGCGGTAAGCGTTCCTACGGTTTGGGGGATCAATTCCCAGGCGCCCGAGGCTCAAAAAAAATTGGCCAAGGATTTCCTTACCTGGCTCTATACCAGTCCTACGGGTATCCGCTACCTAACTGCTGAATTCGGCTTTATCCCCGTGGTTAAGGGAGTAACCAGCGATACCCTGGACCCCCTGTCGGCGGAGGTTTCCCGGTACGCCATGGAAGGAAAGATCATCCCCTGGGCGACCAGCCTTTATCCAGCGGGGATCGTGGATGTCCACCTGGTTCCTGCGGCCCAGCGTTTCTTTACCTCGAAGATGAGCGAAGCTGAATTTCTTACCGCCCTGGACGAAGCCTGGGCAAAGGCGAACGGCCGTTAGGCCCGCCTGTAACAAAACAGAGGAGGGCCGGCATGAAAAAAAATCCCCTTTGGTACGCATTGTTCACAGCACCGCTTCTTTTTGTCTTTACTACCGTGGTGCTAATCCCCTTTTTCATCGGCATCGTGTATTCTTTCTTTTCCTGGGACGGCCTGCCTCTAAACCCCAAACTGTTTGTGGGATTCGGTAATTTTATCAAGTTGTTTTCCGACCAGCGCTTCCTTGCCTCAGCGGAGCATACGGTTATCTTTACCGTACTGTCAGTGCTGGTCATCAATATTCTGGGAATTGCCTTTGCACTGATAGTTACCACGGAGTTAAGGATGCGCGACATCGCCAGGGCTATGCTCTTTGCCCCTTATTTGATCGGCGGTTTGATCCTGGGCTATATCTGGAAATTCATCCTGGGGGACGCATTTAGGGCCATCGGCGAAAATACGGGATTAACGGCCGTATTCTTCAACTGGCTTCTCAACCCCCAATTTGCCCTTCTGTCCCTTACAGCGGTAAGCACCTGGCAGATGGCGGGGTACATCATGATCATCTATATTACCGGCATCCAGTCAATTCCCGATGAGGTAATTGAGGCGGCCCATGTGGACGGGGCCGGTTTCTGGCGGACCCTGTTATTTATCAAATTTCCCCTTATAATGCAGTCCTTTACGGTGTGTTTATTCCTTACCCTCTCAAACTGTTTTAAGATATTCGACGTGAACCTTTCCCTTACCAACGGCGGCCCCTACAGTTCCACCGAATTATTCGCCATGAATATCTACCGGGAAATTTTTAATCTGAATAATTACGGATACGGTCAGGCAAAGGCAATCATTTTCTTTATCATTGTGGCCGCCATTACCCTTGTGCAGGTAATGATCACCAAGAAGAAAGAGGTGGAAATGTGATGACGAAAAACACTTTGAAAAACAGTAACTTTAAGACCCTAAAGAAGGCCGTCCTTAATTTTTTGCTGTTCCTCTTCTGTTTGGTCTATCTTTTCCCTGCTTACATCATCCTGGTAAACTCCTTCAAAAACCGTGCGGAACTATACGAAGATATTCTGGCCATGCCTTCCTCCCTTAGCTTTCAGTACTATGCCAACGCCATGGAACGGATGAACTTTCCAAACGCCCTTCTCAATTCCTTTCTGGTAACGGTATGTTCGCTTTTCATCATCGTCATCCTGGCCTCCATGTGCGCCTGGATGCTGGTACGGTCAAACAACCGGCTTAGCAAGATTATCTTCATGGTTTTTGTGGCGACTATGCTGATCCCCTTCCAGACCTTAATGATGCCCCTGATACAGGAAATGAGCAGTATTAAGCGGAATCTGGGAATCCCCATGGTCGATACCCTGGGCGCCCTTGTCTACATGAACATCGGTTTTGGCGCCAGCATGGCGGTTTTTCTCTACCACGGTTTTGTTAAATCCATTCCCCGTTCCCTGGAAGAGGCGGCTACCATCGACGGCTGCAACACCCTCGGCGTTTTTTGGCGGATCGTCTTTCCCATGCTCAAGCCCGTTACCGTTACGGTTATGGTACTGGATGTAATCTGGATTTGGAACGACTACCTTCTCCCTTCTCTGGTTTTAACCAGCAAGGCCAACCGTACCATTCCTCTGTCCACGGCGTCTTTCTTTGGGGAATTTACTATACAGTGGAATATGGCTATGGCGGGACTTATGCTTACCATTATTCCGGTGATTATTTTCTACCTTTGCGCCCAAAAGTATATTATCAAAGGCGTCGCCGCGGGCGCGGTTAAATAGACTTTCCCCATAAAGTAAACGGCTTGCAGACAGGCGCTCAATAGCAGCGTACCGCGGGGAGGAGGTTAAACAGGATGAATCTGATATATGAACTTGACAATATAAAAACTGATGAACAATCGCTGCTTATCAACGAGACCCTTTTCCATAATGCCAACGGATATATCGGGGTCCGTTCCAATTTTGAGGAAGGCTATCCCGATGGAATTGATACCATCCGGGGGGCCTACATAAACGCCTTCTACGATTTTCGGGAAATAAAACAGGCGGAGGCCTTTTACGGTTTCGCCGTGGAAAAACAGACCATGCCGAATGTCCACGATGTCCAGGGCATTACCCTGTATCTGGGCGATGAGCCCTTCAGCATGTTCACCGGAATCGTCGTCGCCGCAAAACGAACACTGAATATGGGCGCAGGATATACCGAGCGTTATATCCATTGGCTTTCGCCCCGGGGAAAGGAAGCCGAGATACGGATCCGGCGGCTTACCTCCTTTGTCCGCCCGCATCTTTTTCTTATCGACTATTCTGTTACCGCCCTCAATTTTGAGGGACCCGTTACTTTTGTTTCAACCCACCGGGGGGATGTGGAGAATTACTTTAACCCCGCAGATCCCCGGCTCTCCCAGGAGCATTTCCGATCCCTCCTTCCCCTTGAAGTAGTTATTGAGGGAACCGCATCCTTTGTTTCCAGCGCAACCTCAAAATCGAGACTTACCATCCGTACCGCCGTAGACCACATTCTTACGGATGGTGATGACGGTATCGGCGTTATTACCACGGTGCAGGAGGGGCACGGGGCGGCCTCCCATATCGAAGGGCGGGTAAAAAAGAAGGGGATCCTTACCCTATACAAGTACTGTATCTTTACCGACAGTCTGCGGCCTATTCCCGGCGCGGCCGCGGCGGAACTCCGCAGAGTAATGGAAGAAAAGCCCTGCGCCCTCTACAGCGCGCAGGAGGAGTACCTAAGCAAATTCTGGGAAGGCGCCTGTATTGAAATTGAAGGGGATAAGCAACTGGAAAAGGCAGTGGCGTATAATCTTTTCGAGCTTATCCAGTCCGTGGGAAAGGACCCGTACAGCAATATCGCCGCCAAGGGTTTAAGCGGCGAAGGGTACGAGGGCCATTATTTCTGGGATACGGAAATATATATGGAACCCTTCTTTACTTTGACCAATCCTGCCTTTGCGAAGAATCTGATCAGCTACCGGTACGGGATACTGGACGAGGCGCGTAAAAACGCCCGCCTTTTGGGACACCACAGGGGGGCCCTCTTTCCCTGGCGTACCATCATGGGCCGGGAATGTTCCGGTTATTTTCCCGCGGGAACCGCCCAGTACCACATCAACGGGGATATCGCCTGGTCGGTAGTTTCCTATTATCTTGCCACCGGCGATCTCTCTTTTATCGCCGAAAAAGGGGCGGAGATCGTCTTTGAGTGCGCCCGGCTCTGGCTTGATGTAGGAAATTATTACCGGGGAAAATTCCGCATCAACGAAGTTACCGGCCCGGATGAATACACCTGCCTGGTAAATAACAACTACTATACCAACGCTTCGGCCCAGTACAACCTCCGTTGGGCGGTCCGGTTCTGGGAAATCCTTAATGACGCGGATATTCTGGAGGGGGTAAGAAAAAGAATCGATCTTTCCCCCGGTGAGATAGATGCTTTTTCCCAGGCTGCGGAGGCTATGTACCTTCCCTACGACGAGGAACTGAAGATAAACCCCCAGGACGATTCCTTCCTTACCAAGAAGAAATGGGATATGTTCCATACCCCCAAGGAAGAATTTCCCCTGCTGCTCCATCATCACCCCCTGTATCTAAACCGGTATCAGGTTTGCAAGCAGGCCGATACGGTACTGGCCCATTTTATCTTTGAGGACGCCCAGTCCCTGGAAACCATGCGGAATTCTTTTTTATACTACGAGGAAATAACCACCCACGATTCCTCCCTTTCAACCTGTATTTACAGCATCGTCGCCTCAAAGCTGGGCTTCCGTGAAAAAGCCTCCCGGTACTTTGGGGATTCCGCAAAACTGGATATCCTGAACCTCCACGGGAATACCAAAGACGGCATACATACCGCCAACATGGGCGGAACCTGGATGGCCATTGTATACGGCTTTGCCGGCCTCCGAATCAAAGAAAGCGGGATATACTTTGCCCCGGCCCTCCCTGAATCGTGGAAGACCTGCCGGTTTAAGATACGCTACCAGGACAGTCAAATACTTGCAGAGCTAACCGGAAGGCGCACGGTATTTACGCTGTTATCGGGAACGCCGAAAATCATCAATGTATACGGTAAGGGGTATGAACTTTCCGGTTCTGTTACGGTACAATCCCCAAACCCGTCCCGCGCTTGAGTGCCCCGTGTAGCAGGCTGCTAGGAGCCTGTTGCACTTGTAGGTTTTCATGGCTTTTTTGCTAAAAAAAGCCATGAAAACCACGATTATCCGGCATCCTTACGCAGTTTTTAAGGTTTTATGCGCGAAGCGCAACAAACTGCTAGTACACAGTCAGCAATTTAACTGTGAGTGATTTGGGAAGAGATTTTTACCACGGACCACACGAAAGAACCCGCTTGCGCGGGGGAGGACACAGACTATTGCTTCGATAACCTATCCTGAATCTACCCCCACCCCCGTAATTCCTAAACTTGACCCAAACTTGAGAACGAAGAAATTTAGGTATTTTCGCGGTACTTGGAAGCAGCGTACTTTCCTATTTCGCGCCTTTCGCGGTTGAATTTCTTAAAAGTAAATTTGCCGCGCTTTTTTACAGCCTATTGACAAATTTTTCGTACATGCTATACTATTCCCATGCTTAGGACAACAATAGGCAGCAGACTTCCCGCCACGGCTCACGGCTCACGGCTCATATTATACACAGAAGAAGCCTGAGCGTCTACTAAACAAAACCTCTAAATTTCCGTTTTTTTACCAAATTTTCCCAGCCATACCGCAAAATACCCCAAAGGGCGGCAAAAATACGCTGTCCGTTGGCAAGAACACGTCGTTGCGGAACAAATACCCCAAAGTTATCCGCTGTAGGCAAATAGCATTCCTTCCATATTTATACGCGAAGCGCAACAAACCGCTAGCAGTTTGTGGGGCTTTGCCCAAAAATCGTATAAATTTGCAATTTATTGCAAATTTATACCTTCCAAACTCCCATCGGATACGAAGTGTCCGCGGTTCCTAGGAGGCGATGATGAACAAGAAAATAAAAACCAGCGCGGTGTTGTGCGGCCTTATACTGGCCGCCTGCCAGCAGCCGGCCTCCCCCGATCCCAATCCGCAGCCGCAGCCGGAAACCCGGAGCTTTACGCTGACGATTTCCGCCGAAGGGGTTCAGCCCGTGAGCGCCCTGCGGACTCTGACGGTCGGCTCGGACAATTCCGCAAGCATAGTTTGGAAGCCAGAATACCAGAACAGGAATATTTCGATAAGCGTGTCCGGCGACGGGAAGTCGGCGCCCGGCGCGAATGTCAGCATTGCCGTCGTCCCCGACGCCCCGTCTACCAAGATTTCGACCGACGACGACGCCCGGCTAAAGGCGCAGCTCGACGTGGTCGTGTTGCAGCTCGCGGCGATGGGCATAACCGCAGCCTATAGCTATTCTGCCATGCCTTCCCCGGTGCCGTCCTACGCTAATCCGAACGCGCAGACGAGGAATATCACCATTGCCCTTTCGCGGGACGGAGTGCCGTTGCCGGAGATTTCGGCGACGCTTGTCGAGGGCGAATCTGCGTCCGGAACTTTCCAATGGCTGCCGGCATACCAGAAAGCGGCGACCAACTTTTTGATGTCCGTGGACGGCGATACGAATCCGCTTCCGGCTTCCGCCGCCGCGTTCACCCTTAATATAAACGGCAGCCCGGTCGGTACCAAGATGTCGGACGCCGATTGGAGCAAGTTGGAGGCCGCGGTAAATGCCGGGCTTGCGACGATTGCCGACATGAACGTTGCCATCGGCAAAAATCTCGACGAAACCACGGTTTCCAGGGTGGCGGACTACCCGCCGCCGTCGACCGAGACTGTTGTAGAGGACGTCCCGGCGCTTGGCACGGGCGGCCCTGCGGCCAAGCTGTCCATTCCGGCGAACGGGAGCCAGGCTACGCTCGAAATCGGCACCGCCGGAGCGAATTATTCCGACCCGACGGCGCTCGGCGTGCTCGGCTTTAGTTCGGATTTGACCGGCAAGTCTGTGGCGATCAGCTTTGCTTCGCAGAATCCGGCGAATGTGTCGCTTGCTTACGTGCATTATGTGCGCGAGGCGGTGAGGGCTGCGGGCGGCACTGCCGCCTCGGTTTCCGCCCCGACCGACAAGTTCACGCCGGTGTTCGACGGCAGGGATTGGTGGGCTTACACCTCGTCGGGAGAAGAATTAAATTTATACGCCGGATATTCACAAACTACCCCCACGCAACTTATAGATGGAATAAGTGTTTCTTATGAAAATAATAAATACTCAATTATAAACAATAGGGCATTACAGGTTTCCAGTCTTGTATGGCATAATGCCAAAGTCAATGGGAGTGATTCTCCTGCTGCTCCATTCGCTAACTTCGGATTGAAAAAAGGTACTGGAGACATTTCACTATCGGCCAATGCATATGTTTCGGGAGGGGCTGTATATGAAGATCAAAATCCCAACAGTCAGTATCCCATCGTCGATAATTTTACCGCCTATAGAAACGCCTTGGCCGAAGCTGGCTTGCTCCCTGCTCAGAATAAATTGCTCGACCATAGCAAGGTTCAGATCCAGGCTGCCGGCGCCGAGGCCAACGTCGCCGCCAACGGCATGTACGACTTCATCCTCGCCTATTATAACCCCAAGTCCGACGGCACT
>JAISQR010000083.1 GCA_031274035.1 Treponema sp.
ACGGGAGAATGGGCATAATGAGCCCCTTCCCACCTGATATGGGGAAGCAATTTAGGCTGCCCTCCTGAAACTTACATCGTTTTTTGCTGAAGCCCCACAGGCTCCTAGCAGCCTGTTGCACTTGTGTATTTTTTGCATGAATATGCAAAAAATCCCGATCAATGGGCATGCTGTACTCTTCGAGTATTCGGAGTTTGCAAGGTATAATCGAACCTTCGGTTCGCATTCATATTTATGAATATTTATACCGTTTTATGCGCGAAGCGCTCAAAAAACTGGAGCGCGGCGCATACGGCGGCAGTGTCAGTAAACCGTTGGTTATTACCGTTACGATTCCGATGATGGGACTGCCGCCCCCGTCAAGGTTTACCTCTTATCTCAATACCCCCGTAAACTTTTGGTGTCCATCTATTAAAATCACCGGCAAGGAAACGCTTAAAAAGGGGAAACTTAAAAAATATTACGGCGCGCCTAAAACGCCGTATCAAAGACTCCTCAAATCTCTGGATATTTCACCGGATGTTAAAAAACGGCTTGTAACTACTCAGGTATATGTGATATTTATATGTGTTCTCAAGTGCTTGGAGACCCTGCGGGTCCCTCACAAAGGGGCTCCGCCCCTTTCGCTCCAATCGGCCTCTGTACGCAGTCCCTTTTTCATGATATTATTAAGTATGCGTTACTACAGTACACGGAACAAGACGGAATCTGTGGGCTTTGCCATTGCAGCCCTCACCGGACTTGCACCCGACGGCGGTCTTTTTGTACCCCAGGACATACCTGAATATTCAGGCGCGGTAAAATCCTCCCTGGGCTGCATGAGCTACCAGGACATCGCTGTTGAAACGATCAGGCCCTATGTGGACGCTGATATTCCCTGTACGGTTCTAGAGGAAATGGTTCTTTCAGCCTATCCTTTTGGAGCGCCCCTCGTTGCGGCCGGCGACAGGTTGGTACTGGAACTATTTCATGGGCCTACGGCGGCGTTTAAGGACTTCGGCGCGCGCTTTATGGCCAGAGCCTTTTCCTATCTCCGCCGCGGGGAGGATAATCCGCTGCGAATTCTGGTTGCCACTTCCGGCGATACCGGAGGTGCGGTTGCCGACGGCTTTTTCGGCGTTGAAGGTATCTCCGTAACGGTACTCTATCCCAAAGGCAGGGTCTCCCCCCTCCAGGAACGGCAGATAGCCGGGCTTGGAGGGAATATTTCCGCGCTTGCCGTAGAAGGCAGTTTTGACGACTGCCAGCGTCTTGTCAAGGCGGCCTTTGCCGACGCGGAGCTTCGCGGCCGGCTGGATCTTTCTTCGGCTAATTCCATAAATATTTCCCGCCTGATACCCCAGGCCGTGTACTACACGGCGGCAGCCGGTAAAGCCTTTGCGGGTAAGCTCGATGAAGACGGCGCAGCCACTCCCAGGGTTAAACTGAACGTCCCTCCCCCCCGCATTCCTCACCCGGAAAAGGCGCCGATCACCTTATGCGTACCCTCCGGTAACTTCGGCAACCTTACCGCCGGTCTTTACGCCATGAAGATGGGCGCCCCGATTAAGCGCTTCATAGCGGCAACGAACATAAACAAGACAGTCCCCGATTACCTGGAAAGCGGGAATTATGCGGCCAGGCTTTCCCAGGCGACTATCTCTAACGCAATGGATGTAGGCGCTCCCAGCAACTTTGAACGCATGGCGGCCCACTTTTCTTGGGAACAAATGCGCGGTATTATCCTGGGCGCTTCCGTGAATGACGAGGATACACGGAAGACCATTAGGGCGGTACATGATGAATGCGGCTATTTCCTCGATCCGCACAGCGCAGTCGGCTGGCGTGCCGTCGATCATCTCAAATTGTTTAAAATCCTTGACAACAGCCCTCTTGCAATTCTGGCTACCGCCCATCCCGCAAAGTTTGCCGAAACGGTAGAAAATCTAACCGGCCCTATACCGGTTCCGCCTTCTTTAAAAAAAGCTATGGAACGCAAAGCAACCGCTCAGACCATACCCGCGGAACTTTCCGCTTTAAAGGATGTACTTGTATGAAAACTTGTCCCTGCGGCTCGGGCCGCGAATACTCAGCATGTTGTGAGCCGTATATCAACGGCGCTGAAAACGCGCCGACTGCGGAGGCGCTCATGCGGAGCCGTTATTCGGCTTATGCAGAACATGCAGTCGATTATATTATCGGTACCTGCCTCAGAACAGGGAAAGATGATATAGATGAAAAACAGACGAGAAACTGGAGTGAAAAGTCTAAATGGCTGGGGCTTAAGATCCTTTCGGTAAGTAAAGGAGGGCTCCAGGACAACGAGGGAAGCGTAGAGTTTGAGGCTTCCTATGAACGGGACGGTCTTAAAGATATTCATCATGAACAAGCCCGGTTTAAAAAGCAGGACGGTAAGTGGTTCTATGATGAAGGAGAGGTAGTCCCCAAGACCATAGTACGCAGCGGCCCGAAAATAGGCCGAAACGATCCCTGTCCGTGCGGCAGCGGGAAGAAGTACAAACATTGCTGCGGCCGCGCAGGATAAACGCGGAACGGCTGTTTTGCTGGAAATTATATCCATGGAGAATATACAGAATTTCAGGTTGATTCTTATAACAGGGCCAAAACATACAGGGAAAAGTAGTGTTGGATGTATGGTAGCTCAATATAAGAAAGGTATGTTTATCGATCTTGATGAACTTGTAGAACATCAAACAGGCAGGAAGCCGCGGACTTTGTATAAGGAAGGTCCGCATATATTTAGAAGGGCTGAAGCTGCCGCGTTAAAAAGCCTTTTTGATTCACCGGAAAATATTTGCGCTCTATTGTATGATCAAATTAACATTCAATCATATGATCCGTTAATTGATACGAAAAATAAGAAACCGCTCATTATAGCGGCAGGCGGCGGACTTATTGACAATGAGGATGCAATGGCCTTGCTTAAAAAATCGGTTGATGAAGATATTAAACCAATAATCTATAATAAGACGGAAATTTTTATTATCTATTTGGACGTATCCGCGGATACCGCCTGGAATAGAATAATGCGTTCTGCCGGGCAAAGCGGCGAACTACCGGCATTCCTTCAAACCGCCGATCCCAAAACCACCCACCGCAGCCTTCATATACGCAGGTCCCGGGCCTATAGAGAGACAGCGCATTTTATCATTCATGGGGAAAACAAATCGGCGGAATATATCGCACAGGAAATTGCAAGCCTGGATATATTTTAACACAGGTTGGGAGGAAGAGTATTTAACCACGAAGATACTATGATTTAAATTATCGGAGAAACGCGGTACTCCGGTCCGACGGGCCGTGCAAACAAATTTACTAAACAGGTTGATATTCACCGTGAGGAAATTTGAGAAAACTCAGGAGAACCTCGTCGCAAAGATTAATCGTAACCGCGAACCTTTGGTTCGCATTCATAAAGATGAATATTTATACCATTTTATGCGCATTATCCGGCATCCTTACGCAGTTTGTAAGGTAAAAAACGCCTAATCAGCGGTTCTTTAAGATTTTATGCGCAAAGCCCCACAAACTGCTAGGCCGAGTAAAGGCTCTATTGCGCATCGGCGTTCCATCAGGCGTGTTTCAGTTCAAATCCCCCAATGTTATGGCACATTATTACATTACGGAGAGAGAGGGATTTGAACCCTCGGTACCCTTACGGGTACACACGACTTCCAATCGTGCACCTTCGGCCGCTCGGTCATCTCTCCAAAATATCACCTATAAAAACAGAATAACGGTATCTGAGACTCCGGTTCGAATCCCCTACCTGACCGGCTGTAATTACCTCACGGAGCAGGGGGGATTCGAACCCCCGGAACCCTTACAGGCTCAACGGTTTTCGAAACCGTCTCCTTCAACCGCTCGGACACCGCTCCAATAAATAACAACAATACTTCCACCTCGATATATTCATACCCTAAATAATTTCCACGAATATTTCTACCAAGGGAAAAAACTTACAATTAAAATCACACCCCATTGTCCTAATGAGATCAAAAAAAATTTCACATTTCTATATAAATCCCCTTTATATTTATCCATAAATGAGGCTGAGAGGATTCGAACCTCCGACCTTCAGATCCGCAATCTGAAGCTCTATCCAGCTGAGCTACAACCTCAAAAAATTATATTCACACAGTCGGCTGTAATTACTATACGGAGCAGGGGGGATTCGAACCCCCGGTACCCTTTAGAGGCACAACTCCTTAGCAGGGAGCCACCTTCGGCCACTCGGTCACCGCTCCAAGAACTATTATTTTAAGAAGACAAAAACCTCCTAATATCTCCGTCATTTCAATTTCCATCATACCCTACGGAGCAGGGGGGATTCGAACCCCCGGAACCCTTACGGGCTCAACGGTTTTCAAGACCGCCTCCTTCAACCGCTCGGACACCGCTCCATAATGTTTAAATTAATACTAAAGAAATGAATTTATGTCAAGTACCCTGGGCAACAGTGTCAAGACGCAATAGAAATGTCCCCCTTTTCGTAGAATGAGCCTGGAGGAAAAATGGCGAATAGACTACCGAAGGGGAACTGACGGCTCCGGGGTAAAATCATGGAAATGGTGAAACGGGGACAAAAGACATTGAAGGCGGCCTCCCTGGAACTGGGAATAAGCTGCCGTCAGGCGAAACGGGTCTACCAGCGCTATCTGGAAGGAGGAGACGAGGCGTTGAGCCGCGGCAACCAGGGGAAGCCGCCGAGGAGTTTGTGGGGCTTCGCGCATAAAATCGTATAAAAATTCACTTTTGTGAATTTTTATACCTTGCAAACTCCGAAAGCAGCCCATTAATCGGAGATTTTTTGCATGAATATGCAAAAAATATACAAGTGTAACAGGCTGCTAGCCTACGGACGGCCCCTGATCTGGTACAACAGGCGCTCGCCTTGTATGCGGAAAAGTACGATGATTTTGGGCCGACCCTGGCGTGTGAGAAGCTGGCGGAACGGGATGGGGTGGCTATCAGTGTCAGCACACTCAGGAGGGCGCTGATAGCCTGCGGGCTGTGGAAACCGGAACGGAACGGCAGGGAATACCATGCGCGGCGGGCGGCGAGGGAACATTTTGGGGAATTAGTCCAATTCGACGGCAGTCACCACGATTGGTTTGAAGGGAGCAGGGGCCGATGCTGCCTTATCACCCTGATCGACGATGCGACCAAGACCCGGCTGTCCCAGTTTTTTGAAGAAGAGACCATGTTTGGGGCCATGACCGTACTGAAACGGTGGATAGAAACCTATGGAATACCGGAATCCTTGTATTGCGACCAGAAAAACGCCTTCGTGCTGATCCGTGGCCCTACCGACAAGGAGCTTTTGGCCGGAATTACCCATCTAAAAAGCCATTTCGGGAAGGCCTGCGACCGTTTGGACATCGAAGTCATTGCCGCTAACAGCCCTCAGGCCAAAGGCCGGGTGGAACGAAACCGTGGCGTTGACCAGGACCGCCTGGTCTCGGACTAAAGTCCGCAGAATTACGCCTCGCCGACATTTCCTCCCTCGAATCGGCCAACGCCTTCCTCCTGTCAACCGACCTGCCCTTCATCACCGGCAAGTTCAGCCGCCCCCCCCCCAGAAACCCCGATGATGCCCATGTCAGGGCCGGTTAGGTCTTGCTTGATGACATCCTTTGCCTGGAATATGACCGAAAGGTAAGCAACGATTATATCGTCCGCTTCGAAGCCCGCCTGTTTCAGATTCTGCTGGAGACAAAACCAAAGCCCCGGCCCGGAGATGCCGTCCTCGTCCGGGTCAGGCTGGACGCTTCCGTCCGCCTCTTTTGGAAAAACAAGACCCTTGCCCGTCAAAGAAATTAAGACCATCTTCGACGATTGATACCTTAAATGTCCCCCTCCGACAGGGGACATTTCTATTGATTTTTGACTGAAAGGGGACATTTCTACTGAATTATATAGGGGACATTTTCACTGATTTTTAACAGTACCCTGGGCAACAGCACTTACTTTTTCATGATAAGATACCATCAAGGAATCCCTGAGTAGGGAAACAATGGAACTATCAGAAGAAGCGGTCAGGCGGATGAAGGAAGAACAGGGAGGGAAGAGCGAAGCGGGAGGGCGGCAGGTAGCGATAGACGCGCTCCCCCGTATCGTCTTCTGGCAGGAAGGAAAACCAGTCGGCACGGTATGAGGAAATCAAGGACTATTTTGAGTGTCTTGATTCCCCGCGGACGGAAGAACTGTCTGAGACCTATGGGAAAGTGAAAGAGAGAAGTACCATGGCAGGATTGAGCGGCGGAGGATACGGATCGCCGTGGAGTGGATCTACTGCGCGTGGTATCTGACGAGGAAAGATGGGGCAGTGGGGATTGACGGAGTAGATGCCCAAGAATATGAGCGCAACCTGGGGGAAAACCTGCAAAGTCTGGTAGACCGGCTGAAAAGCGGGTTGTACCGGGCGTCCGCGGTCAAACGGGTATATATCCCGAAGGCCGGGAGCAGCGGACCAAAGGTCCGAGAAAAGCGGCCCATAGGGATACCGGCCTTCGAGGACAAGATACTCCAGCGGGCGGTACAGATGGTCCTGGAGCCGATATACGAGTAGGAGTTCGCGGACTAAAGTCCGAAGGCTTCCCGTATGGGTTCAGACTGGGGAAATCGGCCCGTCAAGCCCTGAACCGCATCTGGAAATCATATGAACATCTCAGGCTGATACATCATCGAGGACATCAGTAAGTACGCGAACCTTTGGTTCGATGATACGATACCCCATGAGAAACTGCGGGTATCAGCGGAAACGATATACGGGTATTTATACGAAAAAGCGGCGCAAGACAAGGAATTAAGGCGGCATTTCAGGCATCCCCGCCCATACCGGCAAAAAAGGGGAGGGGGATACGGTCGAGGGAGCCGGCAAAAGCGCGTATATAGCTACTTTTGTAGACAGGACAACAAAATTGCTCCTTGCAAA
>JAISQR010000087.1 GCA_031274035.1 Treponema sp.
TCGGCCTTGGATACCATCCAGTTGCTGACATAGAACAGGACCACCACCGCCAGCAACATGGTGCCCCCTTCGATGATTTCCTGGTTTCTGCCGCTGGCGGTGCTGGTCAGGGCGTTGAGGACCCAGGCCATCACCACGCTGAGGGCCAGCGCGATAAGAGAACCCACATACACAGGCTTGGTGCTTTTCTTGTTGCCGCTCTTGAGGAGGTAGGCGATGATGGCCCCAACGATGATGATAGCCTCAAAGCCCTCTCTGACGATGATCAAAAGAGAACCCAGGAACACCCCCAGGGCGTTTTCCACTTTGCTGTCCAGTTGGGCCGCGTCCTCCTTCAGATAGTTTGCCAGGGTATCCAGCCCCTGCTTGACCTCCGGGTCTTCCCGGGTGATAAGTTTCTTCACCGTGCTGAACTGGTATTCCACCGTGCTGGCCCGCTCGCCGGAAATCTTGGCCAGCACCGTCTTTTCAAACCCCGCCTTTTCGTAATACTGAAAATAGGCGACATCCACCTGATCCTTGGCGCCCTTGCCGTCCCCAGCCGCGTAGAGCTCATAGGCCTTGGCCAAAACTGCCGCCATCTCGTCCGCTATTTTGGTCCAGTTCTTTGAGGCCGCCACAGGCTCCTCTTTTCCGTCCAGGCGGCGGGCGGTTACGCTCAAGAGGTGGGTCAACTGGCTTATATCGGCGCGCATCTCCTGCTGGGGCTTACCGGAACCCAGGGCCTCGTGGACATACTCAAACCACTCGTCAATATTCTGGGCCCTGGCCTCGGAAATAAGGGCCTTTACGTTCCGCTCAAAGTCCTGGTCCTTGTAGTAGCCGGTATAGGCGTCGTTCAACAGCGCCCGGGCGGCCTCCACGTCCCCCGCCACAAAACGGTAGAAGGCTTCGTTCAAAACAAGACGCATCTCCCGTTCTGTCTGCTCCCATACTCCCACATCTTCGACTTCCGCGGTCAGAGAGACGGTCGTAATGAAAAAAAACGTTATAAAGACAAGGAGAAAAGGGCTTTCCAATAATTTCAGTTTTGGGAATGCGGCCCCGGATTTAAAGACTAATTTTTTCCGCAATTCAAACTCCTCCAGCCGGCTCATACCGGCTTGCGAATCAAACTAAACAACAAAATACTTAAAACAGGCAAAGCCAACTTATTCCGCAAATTCAAACCTCTTAGTTAGTAGGTACTAACATTATCAAAAAACTAGCATAAGCTAACTTTTTTGTCAAGAGAGTTTGCTAAAAATAACATATTTAGTTTTATATAACAAAGCTGTTTCCAATACCAACCAGGTGTAATGATTATGCGGTACTTCATATTCCAAATCGAAGATACGCTCTCTTGCCTTGAATCAAAGATCGGTCTATAATTAGTGTATAGGAGCGGCTGTCTATGTCTATTCATATTGAAGCCAAAGAGGGGGAGATCGCCGAGGCTGTTCTGCTGCCCGGGGACCCCCTGCGGGCTAAATTTATTGCTGAGAATTTTCTGGAAGATGCGGTACAATACACCGGTGTGCGGAATATCCTGGGTTTTACCGGTTTGTATAAGGGCAGAAAGGTTTCCGTGCAGGGGACAGGCATGGGGATACCTTCCATTTCTATCTATGTAAATGAACTTTTCCGCGATTATGGGGTTAAAAAAGCCATTAGGATAGGGACGGCGGGCTCGATTCAGGAGGATATAAAGATACGGGATCTGGTTATTGCCATGTCCGCGTGTACCGATTCAGGGGTGAACAGTATCCGTTTTGGGGGCCGCAGTTATGCGCCTACGGCAAGTTTCAGTCTGCTTAAAACCGCCTACGATACGGCTTGTAAGCGCGGTTGGCAGCCCAGGGTTGGGTCTGTTGTATCCGCTGATATGTTCTATACAAACGATCCTGATGAATGGAAGCTGTGGGCGCGTTTCGGTTGTTTGGCCCTGGAAATGGAATGTGCGGAACTCTACACCTTGGCTGCGAAGTATAGGCGCGAAGCCCTCTGTCTGCTCACTATTTCCGACAGCCTTATCACCCATGAGTTTACCACTGCGGAGGAGCGTCAGAAGACCTTTACCCGGATGATGGAGGTGGCTTTGGAAACGGCAGTTTCCGTGTAGTGTGGTTTTCCGTCAATATGCATCGAACCTTAGGTTCGATGCGTGTTGTTGAAATTATATCTTTAATTAAGGATGTCCTTAAACACGGAGGAGTTATTATGAGTATCAGTTACCTTGAAACGGCGCCGCTTTCCAGTATTACCAAATATTCAGGCAATCCTCCAAAGGGTGCGGTTCCCTTTACCGGTTTTCCCCGGCAGCACCCATCGGAAAAAGGAAAGCTCATCCTCATCTATGATCCGCTGGGGATGAATCCGGCAGTGCTGGAATTCAAATTAGATGATGTGCTTTATGTGGAAGAGATACATTCGGCGGTTACCGAGGCCGGCGAGGGCGTACCCCTGGTAAAGCTGTGGATACGGAAAGGCGCGCACGGTGTTATTATTGAGCCCTTTGAAGCATCGGATCCCGCGTCAACTACCCGAAAGATTGCCGATCTTCGGGAGCGTTTCTTTACGCAGCGCCCGGCGCCGGTTGATCGCGTCTGACCGTGCTCTTCCTGTACGGTAGTTAGGGTGAAGCCGGAGGCGCGGTACTATAGTGTGTTTTCTCCTGCCGGAGACGTTTCTCCACACGGAGGGCGGGGGGCTATTGAATGCAGCCTCTGCCCCCGGCGTTGCTGTATTGCAGAGGGGGCTTTCGGCGCCTGCGGGGTGCGGGAGAACCGCGGCGGGGAAATGCTGCTTCCCTATTACGGCTTCATCACCGCCCTTGCCCTAGACCCTATTGAAAAGAAACCGCTCTACCATTTTAGGCCCGGTACAAGTATACTTTCGGCAGGCTTCGCGCTCTGTAATCTCCGCTGTCCTTTCTGCCAGAACTGGGAAATTTCCCAAAAAATGGATGATCGGGGCCGTTTTTTTTCGCCTGAAGAGCTTATAGGGGAGGCGGAGGCCGGCGGGTGCGCCCAGATTGCCTATACCTATTCGGAACCGCTTATTCACAGCGAATTCCTCTGCAACTGCATGGCTTTGGCGCATGAACGCGGTATTGCTAATGTCCTGGTGAGTAACGGCTGCATTAACGAAGACGCCGCGGGGGATGTTCTGGCTCTGACCGATGCTGCAAATATAGACCTAAAATGCTTTTCCGAAGATACCTATAGCCGTGTGCTTGGCGGAAATCTTGACGCGGTGTGTAAATTTATTGGGAAGGGCCTTAAATTCAGCGTACACCTGGAATTGACGACTCTTATTGTCCCCGGCCTTAATGACGGCCTGGAAGAGATTGACAGGTGCATTGAATTTATCGCAGGGCTTGAGGCTGACGCCGTTCCTATCCCCTGGCATTTGTCGGCATATCATCCCGCGTATAAGTGGAATGCCCCTCCGACCAATGCTGCGCGGCTTGTTGAAATTGCCCGCCGTGCGCAGAAGCGGCTTAACTATGTTTATACCGGCAATATCAGGGGCGGCCTTGAGGATACGGCCTGCCCCGGCTGCGGGGAAACCCTTGTGCGCCGCCGCGGATACCTTGTAGAGAAATGCGCTCTTGTTTTAAGCGCCGATGGAACGGGTTATACTTGCGCTCATTGCGGGGAACGGGCGCCCTTTGTTCTGTAGGTATACGGCGAAGTAAAGTTCGGCATGGTTAAATTCCTTTTTTTCTCTGCCCTGCAAACTCCTACAGGCGCGGATCTACCATTTCGTTTTCCAGGGTCAGGATTGCAAAGACACATTCATGCACACGGAAGAAAGGATCCCTGCGGACAAAGCGTTCAAGCGCTTCCATGCCGAGAGAGAATTCGTCAAGGGCCAGACGGCGTTTTTTATGGAGGAAGCGGCTGCGGAGCCTCTCCATGCGGGCCTTTTCGGTGTATTCAGGGCCGTATATTATGCGCAGGTACTCGCGGCCCCGGCATTTTACCGCAGGCTGTAGGACAGCCTGCTTGCCGCGGGCGATAAAATCCAGGGGCTTTACTACCATGCCTTCTCCGCCGCATTGGGTCAGATCTGTCCACCATTCAATGCCGGCGTTGATCGAATTTTCATCGTTTAAATCGACACAGATATGCCTGGTCGGTACAAAGATACCGTCCGTGCCGGTCATGTATTCTTTAATTACCGAAAGGTGGCGCAGGTGGTTTTCTTCGTTCCAGACCTTATTCTCCGTTGCAAGTATATGAAAAGGCGCAATGCGGAAATCGTCAACCGAATTCACCGTCCAGCAATAACGGCGGTAGGCCTGGGTGTAAAGGTCAAGACATTCCTTGCGGTATTTGAAATTCCTCAGCACTTCGGCAATATCCATATTATTTGCAAATTCTTTCTTTTCGTTTGCCGGAATGCCGCCTGGGTTTTCCAGCGCATTGATGAGAGAGGGATTTTTCTGTAAAGCCTTTATTGCCTCGTCAAGACCGTCTCTGCCTGCCCTCCCTACAGGCGCATACTGGCCGGCAAGGAGCTTTTGGGCTTTGGCGGACCAGGGCATAAGCTCGGTATCAAGACAGACCCAACCGGTAGAGAATGTTTCCCAGAAACCGGAACTATCCAGGCTCCGCCGCAAACGGTCAAGCAGCGCTGTTTCATAGCGGGACTCCGCCCCTTCAAAAAAATGCCGTCCGGTACGGGTATATATGATTCCGGTTGAATTATCCTCAATGCCGAAACGTTCCCGTGAGGTAGTTTCATCGCGGCAGAGGATTATGACCGCACGGGAACCCATGTGCTTCTCTTCACAGATCACACTGTTCACATTATTTTTCTTATAATAATCGAAGGCTTCAGGAGGATACTCAAGATAGCGCCCCTCTTTGCTTGTACCGCAGGGGGACATGGTTGGGGGCAGGTAAATAAGCCAGCGCGGGTCTGCGGAAAAGCGGCTCATTATTTCCAGGGTAAGGGAAGCGCTTTCTTCCTGCACATTGATACTGTGGGAGAGGCGCGTGTCTATGAAGCGCCGCCCCAGAACATCGCTTATGGCGAGCGCGCCGGGCGTCCTTTGTTCCCTATAGCCAAAGGGCTTGGCCGGTGTGTAGTGGACCTTTTCCGCCGCAACATCGATGAATTTCTTTTCAGGGTAGCGGAAACAGGTAAGTTTACCTCCGAATACGCAGCCCGAGTCAATGTTTACCGTATTGTTGAAGATGTGTATTTCCTGCGAAGGTGTGTGCCCGTACACCACAAGCGCATGGCCGCGGTACTCCTCCGCCCAGTTCTGCCTGACAGGAAGGCCGAACTCGTCTGTTTCGCCGGTGGTATCGCCGTACAGGCAAAATTCCCGAACTCTGCCGGAACTGCGGCCCTGTAAATTTTCAGAGATTCCCGCGTGGGCAACGATAAGACGCCCGCCGTCCAGCACATAGTGGCTTACCATAGCGTCGATAAAGGCGGCAACACGCTCCCTAAATTCAGGGCTTTCCTGTTCAAGCTCCTGCATGGTGAGGTTAAGGCCGTGGGAGCGTTTGACCTTGGCGTTCCTCAGCGCACGGAGGAGCTTGACATCGTGGTTGCCGGGCACGCAGAGCGCATGGCCGGCATCGTACATCTGCATGACAAGGCGGAGTACCTTTACGTTTTCCGGCCCGCGGTCGCAGAGATCGCCTAAAAAGACGGCCTTTCTGTTTTCGGGGGGAAGCGCGGTGCATTGCCCGCGATCAACGGTATAATTCATCTTTGCAAGAAGATCCGTAAGTTCACGGTAACAGCCGTGTACATCCCCTATTATATCGAAGGGGCCGCTCTCTTCGCCCCGGTCGTTCCAGAGCTTAACCCGCACAATCTCTGCATTTGCCGTTTCTTCCGGGCCGTCCAGCACATAGACATAGCGGAAGCCTTCCCTTTTGAGCTTTCTGACGCTCTGCCTGAGATCGCGGCATTGATTGCGGATAACATGGGCCTTTAAATTGCGGTCCGGCCTGCGGCTGTTGCGTTCTATGCAGATGTCTTCCGAAACATTGAACACAATGGCCAGTGCAAAGAGATTCTGGCGCCGGGCCAGGGAGATGATCTTTTCCCGCGCACGCTGCTGTACATTGGTAGCGTCTATGACGGTGAGCTTGCCCCAGTCAAGCCGTTTACCGGCTATGTAAAACAGGCTGTCAAAAGCGGCATTGGTAGCATCCTGGTTATTCTCGTCATCGGAAACAAGGGCGCGGAAATAATCGGAGCTGAGTACCTCTGTCGGTTTAAAGTGCGAGCGGGCAAAGGTGGATTTGCCGCTTCCGCTCGGCCCTATAAGAGCGACAAGGCAAGGGCAAGGAATTTCTATTCGCATAGCTGAAAAACTCCTATCAGCCTGTTGTGTACCTGCCGGATTTTTTGCCCGGTATGTCCGCGGCGCATCTTTATGCAAAAAATCCTGATTAACGGGCTGCTATACGGGCGTGTCCATTCAAAGCGGTGATCGCTGTACCGGAAAGAACCTTCCGCCAAAGGGTAATGCCCGGAGACAATTATACCAACGGGTCATAAATTGTGTATAGGCGGTTCGCTTGCACCGGGTACAGATTCCTCGCGGTTAATCTTAAAACAGTACCGCATTTTGGCGCTCAATTTTTAAGATTGGCTCAATTTTAGAATAGTATGACAAGTTATGCCTGTTTTCCAACAGCAATTAAAAAATCAATGCCCATTACCTTGTCCGCATTCCAGTTTTTCTAAAGCAAACCACTTGTTTTTTCGATAATTTAATTATAAATATCTTTAAAGACAAATTTTTAGAGGTTTAGCATTAAAACCAGCGCTTGTATATTGGAGGAATGAGCATGAAAAGGTACAATATTAAGAACCAAACGGGAAAGATAGAGTATTTTGATATTATTAAAGAAAATGAAGAGGGATACATGGTACGTCTTACACGAATTTCCGATGGTAACGAGAAAATTTTGGATTCATTTATAAACAGGCATCTATTTGAAATATGTCTTAAAACCGGCTATATCTCCCAGTTCGAGCATAATGCGGGATCAGTTGCCTGAACTAAAGACGCGCAGGGCATCTTCACAAAGAGCAATATTCGTAACCGGCGGCGGCAGGTCTTTCAGAATCGCCTTACATTCGCCGGTTGCATCCTCTTCCTCCCCGAAGGTAATGGTGATATTCGATTCTTCTGTTTCGATAGTCCAAAATTTGTTTGACTTTTCATCTGAATAAATAAATGCGCGTTTCATTTGATTCACCCCAAAATAATTTTTCCAATATTTTTATATAAAATCAAGCATTCTTTTGGGGTTTGTGTGCGATTATTTTTCGGTATTTTTTAAGCGGAGGCAATCAGAGAGGCCGCTTTTAAAGCCCCTCCGTTGCTTCTCTGTTTTGATCCAAGGCCGAATCGAACGGCCGACCTGCCGCTTAGGAGGCGGCCGCTCTATCCCCTGAGCTATTGGACCTTTTTCTATGTATACTCCTTTTGGTCTATATTGTCAATGAGCTTTCTTTACTGGATAATGAAAAAACAAAGAGGGGATTCATGCCTATTGTTGATGATAATGTAAAGGTAAGACGGGTGTTTGTTGAAAAGATGCCGGGGTTTGATGTTGAAGCCCGGCGTCTTGCGGATGAACTGGCAGGATTTCTGGGACAACGGCTCCCCTGCCTGACCCGTCTAAAAAAACTGCGTATACTTCACCGCTATGATGCGGCCCATCTTGACGCGGATCAGTTCTCTCTGGCCGCAGTATTGGTTTTTTCCGAGCCCCAATGCGACAGGTTGTACTACGGAGAGGATCTGAGCGCCGTTCAAGAGGGTGCATCTTCAGGGGCTGTGTTTGAGCGGTACATGGGGGTTGAATATGCGCCGGGGCAGTACGATCAGAGATCGGATTCTGCGGAGCAGTGCATAGAGCTTGCATGCGGCGTAAAGCCTATTGTAAAATGCGCTGCATTTTACATATTTGAAACCGAAGATGAACCGCTTTCGGATACGGCTCTGGATGCGGTAAAACAGTACCTGATCAACCCTGTTGATTCCCGCGAGGCGTCTGCCGCCATGCCTGCTTCTTTGGAATACGAGGAAACAGCGGTTCCTGACGTACCGGCGCTGGAAGGTTTTATCTGCGCCGGCAGGTCCGGTACGGACGGCATGTGCGGGGCGGGGGCGGAGACTTCCCCGCGGAAAACGGCTTCCGGCGGCGTTCAGACCCTTTCAGACTTTGGCCGTCAATATGCGCTTGCCATGTCCGCCGAAGACCTCGCGTGCTGCCAGGACTATTTTGCATCGGTAAACCGCGATCCTACCCTTGCGGAACTGCGGATACTGGATACCTATTGGTCGGATCACTGCCGTCATACCACCTTTAATACTGTTCTGGAGAAGATTGAGGCTGGGGATGGGCCTTCGGCTGTAGGCATTAAAAAAGCCCTTGCGCTTTACCGGCAGGCCCGCCGTGAAGTGTACGGTGATGAGGGTTCTCCGGCCTGTCCCCCGCCTTCCTTGATGGACATGGCCGTCATTGGGACCAAGGCGCTTAAAAAACGGGGCCTCATTGATGATGTGGATTTTTCTCAGGAGATCAATGCCTGTACAATCAAGGTAAATGCCGAATTCAGCGATGGTTCCGCCGAACCCTGGCTGCTCCTCTTCAAGAACGAGACCCACAACCACCCTACGGAAATTGAGCCTTTCGGCGGCGCCGCTACCTGCCTTGGCGGCGCCGTCAGAGACCCGCTTTCAGGAAGGGCCTATGTTCACCAGGCCATGCGGGTTTCCGGCGGAGGGGATCCCCTCCGCAGCCTTGAGGAAACCCTGCCGGGTAAGCTGCCCCAACTCAAGATAGCCAGGGAAGCCGCCGCGGGCTACTCTTCCTACGGGAATCAGATAGGTCTGGCAACCGGCCAGGTTGTCGAATTCTACCACCCTAACTTTACCGCAAAGCGGATGGAACTAGGCGCGGTTATCGGGGCCGTGCCGCAGGCTTGGGTGCGCCGTGAGGACCCGGCCGCAGGCGACCTTGTTATCCTTGTAGGCGGAAGAACCGGCCGCGACGGCATAGGCGGGGCGACCGGCTCTTCCAAGGTGCATACAGGGGAATCGGTGGAGACTGCCGGCGCCGAGGTTCAAAAGGGTAACGCCGTTGAAGAACGGAAACTCCAGCGGCTTTTCCGCAACCCCAAAGTAAGCGCCCTTATCAAGCGGTGCAACGATTTCGGTGCGGGCGGTGTTTCCGTGGCGGTAGGAGAGCTTGCCGCAGGTCTCGACATCGATCTGGATGCAGTCTCCAAAAAATATCAGGGCCTTGACGGCATAGAATTGGCCATTTCCGAGTCCCAGGAACGCATGGCGGTACTTGTAGAGGCAAAAGATGCCGAAGCCTTTATCCGGTATGCGGCCGCGGAGAATCTTGAGGCTGCTGTTATCGCCAAGGTAAGCTCCTCCGATGAGAATACCGCCCATCTGCGTATGATCTGGCGGGGAACGGTTATTGCGGACCTTTCCCGCCGTTTCCTTAATTCCAACGGCGCATCCCGTAAAGCCCAAGTCAGGCTTAATGCCGCAAACGAAGGAATCCCCCAAGCTCACGGACAGGCGGGCGCTGATCCGCTCCCTTCCGCCGGAGTTCTGCTCGACAGCCTTGAACGGGAACTTATCTCCCTGCGTTCGGGAAGCAGGCGGGGGCTGACAGAACGCTTTGACGGCTCCATAGGAGCGGCTTCCGTGCTCTTTCCCTGGGGGGGAAGGGAACAGGGAACCCCCGAATGTGGTATGGCAAGCCTGCTTCCGTCCCTCGATAAAAAGAGCCGTACCGCAAGCCTTATGAGCTTTGGTTATGATCCTGAGCGGAGTTCCCTGAGCCCTTACGAGGGTGCAAAGGGCGCAATCCGTGAAGCATTGGCGAAATTCTGCTGCCTTGGCGGGAATCCCTGGAAAGCGCGGCTTTCGCTTCAGGAGTATTTTGAACGGCCCGAAGGGCCCGATTCCTGGGGCAAGCCTGCCGCCGCCCTTCTGGGGGCGCTTGAAGCCCAGCTTTGCCTGGAAGTCCCCGCCATAGGCGGCAAAGATTCTATGTCCGGCACTTACATAGACCAGGAGCGGCACATTAAGATTAAGGTTCCGCCCACTCTGGTTGCCTTTGCAGCAGGGGCCGCGCCCGCCGCCGCAATCCGTTCAGGCGCATTGAGCGGGGTTCCGGGCAATGTGATACTCCTTTTGAGCCAGTCCCCTGCCGGGGCAGGGGACACGGTGCGGGAGACTGCTTCGGATTGGGATGAATGGCGTACATTTAAGGCAAACATGAACGCCCTTGCTGCCTTGTCCGGGGCAGGGCTTGTCAAGGCAGCCTATCCTGTAGGGGCAGGCGGTGCGGCCGCAGCCCTGGCGGTCATGGCCTTCGGCAATATGACCGGAATAGAGGTATATGCGGAAGCCCTGCGTTTCGGTAATTCCGATAACTATGCCGGTTCTGTGCTTGTTGAAATTGACGGCAAGGGCTTTGAAGGCCCTACCGTACAGGGGATTCTCTCTCAGAGCGGCCTTTGCCCCCTGATAGCAGGTATTACTCTTACCGAACCTGTCTTCCGCTTAATAACACGGAACAGCGGTACATCAAGGGGAAGCGAAGGATCTGCCGCCGAAGAGGAAAACCCGGAACTCAGCGCTGCCGAGACGCATCTTGCCGTTCTGCGCCGCGCTTACGAGTACCCTTTTTCCCAGGTATACCCCCAGACTACTGCCGGAGCTACCGCGGCAGATACACCGGAACCTCCTGCCGAAGCCCCGGAAAGCATAGCCGCCTATCTTTGCGCCGGTATCGCTTCGGCAGGCTGTACAGCAGGCAAAGATGCCCCTTCCTCAAAAACACATCCGGTTTCCTATTCCCCGCCTATTCACCCTATGCCTCTGGCGCTTATACCTGTCTTTCCCGGTACAAACTGCGAGTGGGACATGGAGCGGAGCTTCCGTGAAGCGGGCGCCCGGACCCGGCTTGTGATATTTAGAAACCGCTGCCGCAGTGAAATACGGGAATCTATTCAGGAACTGGCTGGGGCAATACGGGAAGCGCAGATACTGGCCCTGCCGGGAGGCTTCAGCGCCGGGGATGAGCCTGAAGGGTCGGGGAAGTTTATCGCTAATGTACTGCGGGCGCCGCGTATCATGGAGGCGGTAACGGACCTCCTTGAAAAGCGGCAGGGCCTTATGCTGGGCATCTGCAACGGCTTTCAGGCTCTTATCAAGCTGGGCTTGGTCCCCTACGGCGTCTACCGCAGTGCGGAAGCGGGCATGCCGGTACTTACCTTTAACCGTATAGGCCGTCATGTTTCCCGTATGGTACGCACGCGGGTTATGTCCGTTTCTTCGCCCTGGCTTTCCCTGGAAGAGCCTGGAACCGTGCATATCATTCCGGTCAGCCACGGTGAAGGCCGTCTTGTAATCGGGGAGGATGAAGCTGCGGGGCTCTTCAGGCAGGGGCAGGTTCCCTTCTGTTATGCGGACGCCCAGGGCCGTCCCAGCCTTGCCGAACCTGACAATCCCAATGGTTCCGACTTTGCCATTGAGGGTCTTACCAGTCCCGATGGTAGAATACTCGGCAAGATGGGTCATTCAGAGCGCGCCGGGGAGTATGTACATATCAACATTCCGGGTAATAAACGGCAGAGGATATTTGAGGCGGGGCTTAAATACTTTAAATGAACAGGCAAGCGTGAGGGAACAGGATAAAAGTACCTTTTCTATTTAAAAAAACTGAATTTACCGTGCTTGTGCCATTTACCGTTGTCGCGCTTGTTCCGCTCGTCAATGATTTTAAAGAGAAACGAACAGAACTCCGGGTCGCCGCTTTGTTCGGAGCTTGAAAAGCCGAAGGTATAAAAAGGCTCGTTAAAGGCGGCGGAGAGAAGGCTCTGGGCAAAGGCGCGGAAAGAAGCCGCGGCGGCCGGTCCCAGAAGGTCAACAAGACTGTCCTTGCCCTTACCTGCGGGGCTGGGGTCGGCCACAATAAGCGAAAGGGTTCCTGACCGCTGGGAGCGGAATTTCGCCGCCAATTCTTTAACCAGATAGAACCAGCCGATAATGTGGTCGTTTACCATAGCTTCAATTTCCCGCAGGACAAGTTTCTCCGGCGGGCAGCAGACCGCCGGCGGCGAACAGACCAGGACGGCATCGTCTATGCGTTCAAGCCTGTTCCCGGCTGCCAGGATAAGCGTCCGGGCGGAGATGGGGCTGGACGGATTCCAAGCCAACCTATCCGAAGACCCTAAAGCGACACTAGGCAGAGCCGAACCAGGTTCTGCGATGCGGTTTGGAATAAGAACAGAAGCGAAGCGTTCAACCCGTTTGGCTGCTTCGGCCATAAGGGCGGTTGTAAGAGGCGCATCATTGCCCACAATAAGGATACCCCGCGTCATGTACTCAGTGTATAATACAAGGCCCTTTCACGCAAGGCCGGGGAGCTTCATTAACATAAAGAGTTTGCGGGGGGCATTATGTTGCTTTAGCAGGTGAGACATGCTTGCGCACGCTTTTTGGGGTATCCCCTATCCGCCCTTCGCGTTTTTTTCTTCCCAGTGTATTCATTTAGTATAATCAATGTACCAAGAGTTTGTTGCGCTTCGGGTATAAAATGGTATAAATATTCATAAATATGAATATTTATACCTTGCAAACTCCGAATACTCGAAGAGTACAGCATGCCCATTGATCGGGATTTTTTGCATGAAGGTGTGCCAAAGGCACACTGAGCAAAAAATCCACAAGTGCAATCGGACACGAAGTGTCCGCGG
>JAISQR010000107.1 GCA_031274035.1 Treponema sp.
TCCGATTGCACTTGTGGATTTTTTGCATATTCATGCAAAAAATCCCTATCAATGGGCATGCTGTACTCTTCGAGTATTCGGAGTTTGCAAAATTTATACGATTTTGGGCAAAGCCCCGCAAACTCCTAGCACAAAAATTACCGCCTTTCTGCCGGAAAGCAGAATAGGAATGCCCTTGACAATTTCAAAGCCGCCTGTGTTTTTTACCGCTTCCGGCAAAGAGTCATTCCGTGCGGTAAGGATAACCGCCCTGCCTTCCGGTTTAAGCAGTCCGGCAAACACCGCGAGCATTTCTCTGTAGAACCGGTCTATAGGGGGGATGTTTTGTCCGTATATGCCCCAGGGCGGGTCCGTAATAATGGCGTCCAGGCAGGCTGTCTGAAGCAGAGAAGGGACGGCGGTAATATCCGTTTTTTGGATACAGCATTTTGACGGAGATGTGCGGGAGAATTTCTTGCGTGTATACTTTAGCGCCGTGTCGTCAATATCGAAGGCGTAGAATTTTTCCAGGGGAAAATGTCTGAGGCGCTGTTCGGGAATGGAACCGTAACCGCAGAAGGGGTCCATTACCGTATCGGTATGTTTGGGCTGCGAAAGCCGGCACAGGATATAGGCAAGCGAAGGCGGTAATTCCCCTTTATGCAGGGTCTTTTCAAGGGAAGCGTGTTTTGTAAGCCGTTTCATAAAAACAAAAAGAACTTTGGAAGACGGCGCGGCTTCGCTCCGGCAAAGGAACCAGAATTCCGTATCCGGCGCCGACCGGTCCAGGCGCAGGCCCGACTGCCCAGAGATAAGCCGTTCCGCATCATGCCTTGCCCCCTCGCTTACCGCCGCGGGTCTATTCTCCATCGATGTAATGATACGGAAGGAACGTATCTTCCTATTGTTTTCCGAAATGACAGCCGACTTTAAGTGCCGCATACAGGTCTTCCGAATATACGATTCAAGAGAGAGCTTGGGGCAAGGCTGTTCGAAGTAATCAATTACCGCAAAAATATTATTAAAGCAAAAAAAATTGAGCTTGTCATAGGTGCAGGAACTTTCAAAGACAACGGCCCCATCCAGCAGTTTGTGAATACGCACATCGGGCAGCCGTTCCCTGACTATGCCTTCTACGATCTGCTGTAAACCGGGAATAAACGAAGCGTAGTATATCATCATTTAAAACCTTGCCGCCTTCTTTGATATAACGCAGCCTGCCCAAAATTCCTTAATGGTAATTCCCCTTGCCGGAAGATACTCTACCGTGCGGATCCGTCCGGTATTGCCGCCCTTATACTCCTCGTCCCCGGCGCTTCCGCCGTCAATCAGCAGAACAAAGGGCCTGTTCCGGGAAAAACCTTCTATAATATATTCTACAAGAATTCCTTCCCCATAACCAACATTGATAAACGTAATTTCAAGCACAAAAACTCCCTCATGGAATATTTTAAAGATCAGATTATTATTCGGCGCCGCGCGTACCTTGACCGCGGGGAGGGGTGTATTCTAAATACTCTGATCGTATCTTTGAAGATGATACGTTTTATCTTTTTCCCGCACAATAGGTTTCCCGTGTCCGTCTATGCCGTTGTACCTCCGGTCCGGCGCGGTTATTATGTTGAAATAGTTTAGACAACGGTATAAATTTACTTGACATAATCAATAATAATAACTATTATTAAATTAATCATGACTTATAGAGGGGAAAGAAAACATAGTAAAAAGCGTGAAGCTATCCTGGAAGTTATCCGATCTACGGAATGTCATCCAAGCGCGCAATGGGTGTACGACAAGCTCAAGCCGGTTATTCGGGATCTTTCCCTGGCTACGGTCTACCGGAACATCAATCTTTTTATAAAGGAAGGTCTTGTCGTTTCCTGCGGAGTAGTCGGCGGCGAGGAGCGTTTCGACGGTACTACAAGTCCCCATCCCCATACAATATGTGTTCATTGCGGCAAGGTTGCAGATACGCCCATTCCACAGGGTAAAACTATGGAGATGATTGAGGATAGCTGGAAAATTGAAAGGCCGCCGGAAGCAGGTCAGAACTTTTCAATTGATTTTCGTAAGACGGTATTTTATGGTATTTGCCAAGACTGCCTGAACAGCGCGAGGTGAGGAAACAGGCGCCCCTCCAGTTTTTGTAAGTCTGGCAAATCAAAATTGCTTATATTTAAAGTTGTTTATATTTATAGAGGACATCGGCTTTTAGCCGTTGTAATATACTTTTTTATATGAGAGGTGTTGTTATGAAAAAATGGGTTTGTTCGGTTTGCGGTTATGTGTATACCGGTGATAAGCCCCCTGAAGCTTGTCCTCAATGTAAGGCCCCTGCCGCCAAGTTCAAGGAGCAAACTGAGGGGACTACCTTTGCCGCGGAGCATGTAGTCGGCATTGCAAAGGGCGTTGATCAGGGCATTATCGACGATCTGCGGGCGCACTTTAACGGTGAATGTAGTGAAGTCGGTATGTATCTGGCCATGAGCAGGGTCGCTGAACGTGAAGGCTATCCCGAAATTGCCGAAGCCTATAAACGCTATGCCTTCGAGGAAGCTGAACATGCTTCTAAATTTGCGGAACTGTTGGGTGAAGTAATCACCGATAGCACCAAGAAGAACCTGGAACTGCGCGTTGAAGCTGAATACGGAGCCTGCGCCGGCAAGACCGATATTGCTAAACGCGCCAAGGAAAAAGGTCTTGATGCCATCCACGATACCGTTCACGAAATGGCCAGGGACGAAGCCCGCCATTGCGCCGGTTTTAGAGGGCTTCTGAAACGGTACTTCTAGCAGCCTGTTGCACTTGTGGATTTTTTGCATATTTATACAAAAAATCCCGATCAATGGGCATGCTGTACTCTTCGAGTATTCGGAGTTTGTAAGGTATAAATATTCATATTTATGAATATTTATACCGTTCTATGCGCGAAGCGCAACAAACTCCTAGTAACGGCTGCTTAAAATTTAAAAAGCCGGAAGAAATCGAAAACCTTCAATTTCTTCCGGTTACTTGCGCTCTGCAAGGAGAATCTACGATCTATCTACCGATTACCATGAATCAACCATATCGTCATCATCGATGTTTTGTTCGGCAAAGAGGTCGGTAACGGCGCGCATATCATCAAAGTAAACATAGTATGAACCATAGGCTTCCATTGGATCGCAATCGATCCGCATGCCTACAATCTTAATACCCATCTGGTTGTTGTAGTGGTAATTGCGTTGTACGATCCCGTTCTTGCCGTCTTCAGCCTGGGGAGGGATAGCTACGGTCAATTTTTTCCACCCCTGAAAGTTTAAAGTACCAATGTAGAGTTCATAGGACCTGCCGAAGAAATCTTCGATAAGCAGTTTTAACTCGTGGTTATAGTTACGTCCGGCAACCCAAACAGAAACACTCTTGGTGATCCCTTCTATCGGAATAGGATGCAGAGGAGAAAAGGTGATACTTGTATGGCCCCTGTGAAGAAAGTCAATACGGGTTCCCAAAACATATTCGTCTGCAAGCCCCGCCTCGTTTCCGTCTCCATCAAGAATGGGTTCCTTCCCCGCAGGATGCTCGTCGTCTCTCACCGCGGGGCCCCCTTTAAACAGCCTTGTATACGAGGAACCCTTATCAGGAGCGATGTAAGATCTCCAATAACCATCTATTTCGAATCTTTCTATAGATTCTTCCCTCAGTTTCTGTTGAGCCGTATCAATTCCAATACCCGCAGGATCAGGATCGCCGCTCTGAGCATACAAAACTGCCGCAAATAAAAGAACCACTATTACACTAAGATAACGTTTCATTCGATGAACTCTCCTTAACTATTGGATTCGCTATTCCACAGATCCTGAACTTTATTTGGATCCGCCAGATCTTCGCCGTCATACGGGGCCTCAAATATATCCGTAAGCACCTTGAAATGATCAATGTAGACGTAAAAATTATCTACCCTTTCAATAGGCTGAGTCCATATACGGAATTTTATAAACTTAAGAGATTCAAGCCGGGGGAGTATCCGCTTGGATTGGGGAACGGTTACAGGAATAGCTGCGCGCAGGTTCTTCCAGCCGGTGTAAGCTATGCTTCCCATTTTTATGATATGAGGAATTCCTATATAATCTCTTACATAGGCTTCAATATAGAAATTAAGATTGGATCCCCATACCCACATATCCAGATACTGAGCGCGGCCGGGAATCGGAATCTCAGCCGGTCTTGCGTCATCGGGGGCTCCCTTTTCAACCGGATATACATCTATCCAGTTATACCCGCGGCGGTCGAATTTACCCCAAACGCCAAGACTTTTAAGCTCGTTGCCGTCCTTATCGGCTGCCTCTTTGAATACAGCGGAAGGCCGGGCTGATACAAACCGTAACTGAGGCCATTCGGCTGTTACTTCATCGTTTTCCTTATCAACATGCCTAAATTTGCTGCCCTCGACTCTCCAGTCATAGTCAGAGAGTTCATCAAACCCTTCCAGTATTCTTGACTCCAAATCAACGGTGCTTTCATCACCAAATACTGGAAATACTGCCAATGCCCCCACTAACAGGCACACAACCCAAAACTTGCTATGTTTCATCCCATACTCCTTTATCAATCGTCGGGAAAAATTATTTAATTAAATTATATTTAATTCCCCTCAATTTGTCAAACCTTTACCGCATTAATTTTTATTTATCCTGCAAATATTATTTTTCGTAAGCTATACACTTACATGTTTTAATATCGGCGGGAATCCTGTTTTCTGTATCATTAAGAAAACATAAGAATGAAGGTGAAAAAATGGAGATAGTAGAGAATGAAAGACGCGGGTGTAAAGGCAAAAAGCGGCGCCCGCATCCTTTTCTACGGGGCGGACGCGCGCCGTGTTACTTCCTTTAGTTTCCGCAGAGTCTCCGCCCCGGCAATTCTGCCCAAAGGAAACAGGACGCGGGAAGGGAATAAAGCCCCGGCGTTCCTATCCCGCGAACTAAAAATCAACTTCGCCGCCTCCGGCGCCAGAGCCCAGGGGGAATCGTCAAATATGATATATACATTGGACGGCGTCAGCGCCGGATCCGCCCAGGAAAAGAGGATAAGCGGGATATTAGTATGCTTATCCAAAAAAGAAGCGGCCGGCGCGCCGAGTACCGCGCAGGAAACATCCCCTAGCGCATTGTATTCCGAACCGGGCGGCAAAAAAACAGGTTCCCGGTTATAAGAACCGTCCCGCAGCCCCTGGAGAAAAGCCCCGCGTTCCCTTTCCGTTATATCCCTTCCGTGAAAAAAAAGGATCCTCCCCTCCCCCGCCAGAATAGCCGCCGCGCCCCCTGCCTTGTATAGATCGGAGAGGGAGTCCGTCCCGATAAAGATAGGGGCTTCCGGCGGCGGGGCTCCGGCCTGAACCGCGCCGCGGCCCCCCAGAACCCCGACCGGAACCTGCGGGTTTTGAGCGCTGTAGCGGAGAGCCCCCGCATAGTAGCGGTACGGGATCAGTACACCCGCCCCCTCCCCCCCCGCGGCGTCCTCAATAGCGAAGGCAACCATATCCGCGCCGGCATTTTCCGCTATCCGTACAGCCTTAACCGGCCTCCATAACCGCACGGATGTACGGATCAGTTCTTCCCAGACCCTCATTCTCCCGTAAAGAACATCGAAAGAGTCATCGGTAACAACAAGAAGCGGGGGGCGGGTAAAAAAAATAAGAGCGCCCGACCCGGCGGCAAGGGCAAGGCTCAATCCAATGAACAGTTTCTTACCGAGCCGTTTTCCCATATCTGAACCATAACCTGAAAGCCGCCGGGGATCAAGAGGGGCCGCGCGGGACCCTGTGTGCGATTCCTTTTTACCATAACCTTGACCTTCGCCTTTTATATATTTATAGTTAATATATTCTATAAGATGAAGGAGTTCTAAATGACCAGTTATAAAGAATTGGGCCTTGTCAATACCAAAGCCTTGTTTGAAAAGGCAGTTAAAGGCGGTTATGCCATTCCTGCCTACAATTTCAATAATATGGAACAGCTCCAGGCTATTATTCAGGCCTGTGTAGAGACCAAATCGCCGGTTATCCTACAGGTTTCATCGGGCGCGCGTAAATACGCAAACCAAAACCTGCTTAAAAACATGGCAAAAGGCGCGGTGGAATATGCCCATGAACTTGGTTACGACATCCCTATCGTGCTGCACCTCGACCACGGGGATAGTCTTGAACTCTGCAAGGACTGTATTGAAACAGGGTTTTCCTCGGTAATGATAGACGGTTCCCATCTGTCTTTTGAGGAAAACATCGCGCTTACCAAAAAGGTCTGCGACTTTGCCCATGCCCAAAAGGATTATGTAACGGTAGAAGGAGAACTGGGCGTTCTTGCGGGGGTTGAGGATGATGTTTCCGCCGAGCACAGCCACTATACTCAACCCAGCGAGGTTATCGAGTTTGTGGGAAAAACCGGCGTCGATTCCCTTGCCATCTCCATAGGCACAAGCCACGGGCGCGCTAAATTCAAACCGGAACAGTGCACAAGGGATGCCAATGGTATACTTATCCCCCCTCCCCTGCGCTTCGATATCCTTGAAGAAATTGAGAAGAAGCTCCCCGGCTTCCCCATCGTCCTGCATGGTTCTTCTTCTGTGCCCATAGAGTACGTCAAGATAATTGAACAGTACGGCGGAAAGCTCCCCGATTCAGTCGGCATCCCCGAAGAAGAGCTCCGCAAGGCTGCCAAAAGCGCGGTCTGCAAGATCAACATAGACTCGGACGGGCGCCTTGCGATGACCGCTATTATCCGTAAGGTATTTGCCGAAAAACCGGAGGAATTCGATCCCCGCAAGTTCCTCGGCCCTGCCCGCGACGAGCTTAAAAAGATGTACGCCCATAAAAACCAGAATGTTCTTGGTTCCGCGGGGCAGGCTTAAAGTTATTTAAAGGAGAAATTAGGTAACTACTCAGCACGATCAGCCGCGGACGCTTCGTGTTCGATTGCAAGGTATAAATATTCATAAATATGAATATTTATACCGTTTTATGCGCGAAGCGCAACAAACTCCTGTTCGAAGGCCGGGGGAGCGTTGCGGGAGCGGTATGAATATATGGCGAAGGTAAAGGGGATGAGGAAGAAAAAGGCGATAGCGGCGTCGAACCGGAGGTTCGCAGCGCGGCGGCTGGCGGGGCTGATGTATACGCTGTTGAAGAAGGAGGGAAGATTACGAGGTGAGGCATTTTACGCCGAAGGCGTCGAATAAGAATCTTAAAGCGGAGTCTTTGGCCCAAATAGCATGTAGTGCATAACAGGGCCGGGAGCGTCAGAGGGAAATTCTGAAAAAAACATCCAGCGGTTTTACTTTTAAGAAATTCAGGCGCGAAAAAATACGAAAAAGCAAAGTACGCTGCTTCCAAGTACCGCGAAAATACCCAAATTTGAAGAAATTCAACCACAAGACGCACAAAGGTTTTTGTCAGAACGCTTCTTTCCTCCCTTCGTGTCCTTGGCGGTTGTTTTCTTTTCGTGCATTTCGTGTTTTTCGTGGTTAAAAGTAAAACTGCTGAAAAACATCCAGGGCGAGCGCATTAAAATTAAGCCATAGCGCTGATTTGCCCGGTAATCCAAGACAGGTCTGAACGGAAAAGCAGCTTTTCAAAGTACTCATTCGACCAGGCAAGGAGTTTCAGCCGT
>JAISQR010000139.1 GCA_031274035.1 Treponema sp.
AAACTCTGTTTCCGTGAATTCCGACCTTTTTCTGAAATCCTAAGTCTTTATAATACAATGACTTACGAAAGACTAGAAATGTCAAATTTGCAAAAAAGTCCCTTTTCGGAGGGGACTCACTTTTACAAAACTTTCTGATAAAATGCCCCCATGGGCAGGGGAAAATCCAGCATGGAAGCGGCTCCTAGCAGCCGCGGACACTTCGTGTCCGATTGCACTTGTGGATTTTTTGCATGAATATGCAAAAAATCCCGATCAATGGGCATGCTTTCGAAGTTTGTAAGGTATAAATATTCATATTTATGAATATTTATACTATTTTATGCGCGAAGCGCAACAAACTCCTAGACTTTACATAGCGGAACGGAACAGTTATAGCCTCATAACCTTTTAATACGGCCGCCTTTAAGTCCCTTTTCCGCCAGTCCTGAATGAGCGTAGAGCTAAGTTCCCGAAGGGTAATCCTCTTGACCCCCCAAAAAAAGGGTTCGACATGGAGGCGAATATCATCATAGTGGTGCTTGATATAACCATCGGAGAGCGGTTTTCCCCGGACAACGGCGCATTCTTTGGCATAACGATTGTCAGCGGCCCAAAATTCGAGGAAAGGTCTACCCTAATCCTACTGTTCACGGGTGATAAAAGGGAGCACGGTCAGGGCTTCCTGCTCGGCCTCATACTGGCGCTCTATAACGCCGGTGGAACGGGTCAGAGTAGATATATAGGTTTCTTCATTCCAGAATTTAGCATACCAGATTAAATTTGTATATTTCTTGTAAAGGACTTCCGGCTTCTCAACGGACATATGAGAACACTCAGGCAGAACGCAGTTCCAATACAAACCTAAAGTTCTACTCGGCGTACCGGCGTGTTATACCATACATCTCCGTACAGGTTAATTCCTTATATTATAAGGAATTATATAAAGCGGGAAACGGGAGTTGGACCCGCGACATCGACCTTGGCAAGGTCGCGCTCTACCACTGAGCTATTCCCGCAAAAAATACATTACATCCAATGAGCCGCGCAGGGATCGAACCTGCGACCCGCAGATTAAGAGTCTGCTGCTCTACCAGCTGAGCTAGCGGCCCAATCATTTACCATCTTCAGGACCGTAACGCCTTTATTGCGTCCGACAGGACTCGAACCTGCGGCCTACGGATTCGAAGTCCGTCGCTCTATCCATCTGAGCTACGGGCGCTTTCTACACATCAATAAACCACTACACCAAATGAATAACGGGGCGCACCCATCTTCACAAACCTCCCGTTTACTCATTCAGGACCGATTATAACCTCTACCGGCACTAAACCCCTTTGAGTCCTGTCTTCCTGATGTCCGACAGGACTCAAACCTACCGCCTACGGATTCGAAGTCCGCCGCTCTATCCAGATGAACTACGAACACATTCCCCTACTTGGAAAACCGTGGAACTAAACCAAGGTGGATGACGGGGTTTGAACCCGCGACGACCAGATCCACAATCTGGGACTCTACCGCTGAGCTACATCCACCATCATTAAGACATAAAATAATATGCCTTAATTACAGAAAAATGTCAAGTACTTTGAATTTTTTTTTTTTTTTTAATGTTATAGATGAAAAATCGCGTACTATACTTAACTTAGTATACGTATTCTCAAGTGCTTGGGGTCCCCGCCCCTTTCGCTCCAATCGGCTCATTGAGGGGCAAGCCCCTCCGCTCCGCCGATAGCGCCGCGGCGACGCTATCCCCGCATGAGGCCTGAGTAAACCGTCTTAATATTTAAACTCCGAGTCCCCGATAAATTCCCGTAGGATACTCTGACCCGGTACATGCTGCGGCGGTATAGGCGCAAAATTTTCGAGGAAGGACAAGAGCCTCACGGCCTCCGCATATTCCGTCCGATTGGGCTTAACGGCGCGGAGCAGAGGCTCCGCATAGAATTTAAGGACCGCTAGCTCGTAATCCAATGCCGAGTTAAACGCCGCGTCCGCGCTGTTCTGGAAGGGGAAGATATGCTTTCGTTCCCCGCCCTGAACGGCGGGCCACATCTGTATGGTATCGGCGGCATCCTTACCGCGGAACTGGTAATCGCGGACCATGCGGCGGAGCAGCCTGTTGTCGCTTGTAGGAATGCGGTTATGATCGTCAAGGTTAAGCTGGGTAAGGGCTGAAACATAGAGCTTGAATTTCATATTCCGGTCAACCTGGGGTGTGAGGGCATCGTTAAGGCCGTGTATTCCCTCAATGACCAGCACGGCGCGCTTGCCGAGCCTTATGGTTTTTCCGCCGGTTTCCTTGCGGCGGCCTGTCTTAAAATCATAGACGGGGAGCGTTACCTCGTTGCCTGCTAATAAGGAGAGGAGTTGTTCATTGAGATAGACCACATCCAGGGCCTCAAGACACTCAAAGTCCGGCGCGCCTTTTTCATCTTTAGGAGTACGCTCTATCCCAATATAGTAATCGTCAAGGCTGATTGCTATAGGCTCTATTCCCATAACTTTTAATTCAATTGAAAGCCGTTTTGCCGTAGTAGTCTTTCCTGAACTTGAGGGGCCTGCAATAAGTACCGCTCGTATGCTGTCGCGCTTTTGGTATATCTGCTCGGCAATTTCGGCAAGTTTTCTTGCCTGGAATGCTTCGGCTATTCTGATATAATCTCGTATGGTTCTGTTTGTTATCATACGGTTCAGACGGCCGACAGCATGCACGCCGACAATACGGCCCCATTTTTTATATTCGTTGTAAACCGAAAAAATTTTAGGGCTGTCTGTAAAAGGATCAAGGGTATGTCCCCTGCCTATACCGGGAAAACAGAGCAGCATACCATCCTCGTAGGGGAGCAGATCGAAAGAGGTAAGCAGACTTGTCCTTTCTACCAGCGGTTCAATATAGATATCAGCAAAATCCTCACATTCATTCACCATGATTTTAGATTCGCTGCGTTCTTCCAGAAGCAACGCGGTATCTATCTGTCCGTTTTTCTGAAAAAGATCCAACGCTTCCGTATAAAAAAGATAACGGATAGCAATAGGCATATCCGCCCTAACCAGATTTTCCATTTCCTTTTTTAACCCGCCAATAATAGCAGGATCGGGTTTCGCGCCATCTTCAAATGTATAGTAATAGGTATTTCCCAGAGAATGGCCTATATAGAGCCGACGCTCAGGACAGGTCCTCCTAACAGCAATCGCAAGGAGGAACGCAAGGGAACGGCGGTATATCATCTCTCCTTCGGGAGCATCAAGAAGTACCGGTTCCAGGACAGCGTTTACTTCAAGCCTTGCCGCAAGGGGAAGTATCTCGTTATTGATCTTTACCGCCGCTATCTTTTCCCTTTTGACGCCGAAATGTTCAACCAGGGTATTTACCTGCGTTCCATAAGGAATATATACGGTCTCGATTTCACTGTCGGCCTTATCGTTATCGTTTGAAGCAGGAGAATTTTTTTTTATAAAACGTAATGTAAGATCATTCATGGGAACTCCTATGAGCCTCTGGGACTTTAGTAAATTTTTGCATATTTATGCAAAAATTCTGATTAACGAGGCTCCTTTGGGAGTTTGCAAATTTATACAATTTTTGGGTAAAGCCCCACAAACTCCTATAGTAACCCGCCCATAATTCATTTTATGGGAACAGAATTCTTTATCGCATTTATCCATGCTCCCGGTCCTAGATAGAGGGCCGCGGGAGGAAGGTACTGATCAAGTTCTTCGATAGATGAAAGAGGCTGCAACGCAGATTCAAGGCGTTTTACGGCGCGTTCAAGCGATTCTTTCTTTAACCGGCCGCTTTCTGAAACACCGGTTTTTAATTTTTCATGCTTATACATTGAACGTAACTTCACCGTTTCCATAAGTTTATCCGTACTCATAATTAATCCTCTATTCTAAAAGAAGTTGCGGACCTGCGGTCCAAGGTCAATTTGGGAAGCCGCGCTTCCCTGCGGGTTGGACATTTGCGGCAATATGCCGCAGAATTTTAAAGAAGCAAAGGCGTCCGCCTGTTGACAGACTCTATGTCGATTCGAAAAGATCAAGCTGACGGCTGGCAATATAAGCAGGCGCTTTACTAATCGGAAACGTTTTTAACTCGGCATGGACCTTCTGCATCTTGTGTTCTTTTTTCCCCTTCTTCTCTTCTTGTTCCATAAAATCGCAGATCTTTTCTATTAATACATGCATATCCTCATCAAGGAAGTATCCGTCCTGTTCACGAAGGGCGATGCGGAACGCGGCCAGCGCGGACCGGTTGTTTTTGCCGATAAGCGTAAAACCGAGCGCGCAGTAAGCATCACCCCTGCCTAAAAATTTAAGGAGGGCGGAAAAGAATTCTTCTCCATAGGAAGGGGTATTATCAAGCCTTGTGAGGCAGTAGACCGCATAGCGCAGGGAAAGCACGGAACCGTTCTTTATATCCCGCAGCCCGCCGAGAACCTTCAGCGCAAGGTATTCAAACTGTTCGCCTAGTTCATGGCGCAGGGCTTCTTCAGCCTGTTCCGCAAGAAGATAAAGCGGATGCGGTTTGATGATGATGCGGTTGTACAGATCCGCTATCTGTTTGCAGGAATTGGTTAGTTCCCGAAAGATAGTCTCCTGATCCGTACCTTCCTGCCGGCATATCCAGGCGCGGAAAAAGGGCTTCAGTACCGCAGGCGCCGAATCTTCGCCTATAGCTTCCGCAAAACTTCTACAGGCTTGCATATCCCCCGCATAGAGGGCTTTGATTGCATAGATTAGATTCTTCCACGATTTAAAAATAGGCATATCAATTTGTTCCATGCGGGAAAACGCCTCAGGGTTTTCAAGCCCGTTAGTAACCGCGTCAAATGCATCGATAAGAAACCAGGCGGGAGAATCTTTGGGCAGATTCTCCATGAGCGCATAAAGATCGGCAGATTCTATCATTGTAAATTATAAATCCCCCAGATAATTATTAATAAGTTCCAATTTAAGAGTACGGAGCCTTTCCGTAATTGAAACCTTGTAAACATGCGGATTGAGAAGCCGTTTGTAACTCTGATCAAAAGATTCCAGGTCTGTCCGCGTAAAGCCGCGGATATCCTTAAGATCGGTTGGCGGTGAAATAAGTTTGCCGTTTTCGATACGCATTTTAAGGAGAGGTTCCGCACTGCCGTTTACCTCATGGTAGAAATGCCGGTAGTCGGCCTGGGGATGCCAAAATGAATAGCGTTTTCCTTTTTCGATGATGTCGGGGTTCCGCGTATCATCATCCCTGCTTAACACATCGGCAACAGCCTTTCCCAATTCATCCTTGATACGCCATACCTGTTTAACCGCGGGGGTGGTAGTTTTTTCGGGGTTGTCGGAAAATTTTATGGTTGGAATCAAATTTTCCCCTCCGTCATCGCGGGCCGCAAGTTTATACACCCCGGTAAAGGCTGCTTCATTACCTCCGGTAACCATACGGGTTCCAACACCCCAGACATTCACCGGAGCTTCCGCGTCGGTTAAGGTCTGTATAATCGATTCGTCGAGATCGTTGGAAACCGAAATACTTGCCTGTTTAAGCCCCGCTGCGTCGAGGAGCTTGCGGACCTCCACCGAAAGGTAATGAATATCCCCTGAATCGAGGCGCACCCCAAAGTTCTTCCCCTTTTCAGCAAGATGTTTTCCAACTTTGATTGCGTTCTGAATACCGCTCTTTAAGGTATCGTAGGTATCGATAAGAAGCACTGTTTTATCAGGGTAGAGATCCGCGTATGCCTGGAATGCCTCTTCCTCATTTTCAAATGACATAATCCAGGAATGGGCCATAGTCCCCAGCACCGGTATTCCATAATGCTTTCCGGCAAGGACATTGGATGTCCCCGAAGCCCCCCCTATAAACGCGGCCCGCGATGCCGACATCGCGCCGTCCGGTCCCTGCGCCCGGCGCAGGCCGAACTCCATAACCTGCCCTTTACCGGAGGCAAGGTAAACACGGGCGGTCTTCGTGGCGATAAGGCTTTGAAAGTTGATTGTATTGAGGAGCATTCCTTCTATAATTTGACATTCAATTAAACCGCCTTCAACACGAATGAGCGGCTCCTGGGGGAAAACCACCGTTCCCTCATCCATTGCCCATAGGGTTCCTGTAAAACGGAAATCTTTTAGGTATTGCAGGAAATCGTCATCAAAAAGGCCGAGGCTCTTTAAGTAGGAAATATCATCAGCGGAAAAGGAGAATTCTTTAAGCTGCGTAAGAAGCGTCTCAAGACCGGCAAATATCGAAAAACCTCCGCCGAAGGGCTGCTTTCGGAAAAACATCTCAAACACCGAACGGCTATTCATCTTTCTTTTCCAGTAGCCCTGAATCATCGTAAGGGAGTAGAAATCGGTAAAGAGGGCGGATTGTATCATTCTATATCCCCCGATTGCATGATGAGGATACCCGCCTCCTTCATTTGGGCAAAAGCCTTTCCTATTGAGCCTTCTGGATAACCTACACCCCGCACCGCGTCTTCGATTACTATTGTCCTATAGCCCAGATCTACGCTGTCTATCGCGGTATAGAGTACACAGTAGTCAGAGGCAAGTCCTCCGATAACTACGGTCCGTACCGCAAGACCTTTTAAAAAGCCGTCCAGCCCTGTCGGTGTTGTACGGTCGTTTTCAAAGAAAGCCGAGTAGGAATCGAGATGACGGCGGAAACCTTTACGGATAATAAGATTGACCGGACGAAGGTTGAGTTTTTCATGGAAACGGGCGCCTTCGCTGCCTGCAACACAGTGATTAGGCCAGAGCATCTGGTCTTTAATGCCTTCAAGATCGATAGTTTCACCGGATTTTTTGCCGGGGTGGGATTGGGCAAAGGAGACGTGCCGCTGAGGATGCCAATCCTGGCTGGCGATTACCCTGCCGCCCCTTTGCGCAAAAAATTCGGCAAGGGCATTGAGCGGGGCTATAACTTCGTCGCCCCTGCTTACCGCCAGGGCGCCGCCGGGCCATTTTTCGCCGGAAGCAAAGGTATAGGCCGGACAAAAATCGTTTTGAATATCAATTTCCAGCAAGGCTGATTCGGGCATGTCAATTTTCATATAGTATACTATCGGCAAAAAAGTTCTTCCTTTCAACGGTGAAACATGCCCTTGCATAAACCCCGTAAAGACTAAAACAATTGATTGTCTGCGAAGGGTACTTACCCAAGAACCCGCTTGCGAGAAGGGGGAGGGCTAAAATAGCTTAAAATCTATGCTTTTTGTACTGAATTTGAGCTGTTTAGAATGTTTTTAGGAGGTGATCTACAAAGTATGATGCGTAACTCTTTATATTATATAGAATTACATTGTAGGTACCGTTATAACATGCATGCGGTCTGTTCCGGTCAATATTCCTATTTCCTTATATTATAAAGAAATAGGATTTCCTGATGCTCTTCTCAAAAAGTCATGTTCTGGAGGAATGAACGCTAAGTCTTTATAGTATAAGGAATTATTCATCATACTTTCTGGATCACCTCCTAAAATTCGTCTATTTCCAGGCGGTCATAGTGATGTTGCTTCAGCTTTATCTGGTATTTCCCCGATTTGAGTACTTTTAAGACCGTGGTACTACTTACTTTTAGGACTGCGCTGATGTCCGCCGATTCCCCTAACTAACCTGATTTTATGAAGTTTTTGATTGGTGAACAGGTACCGTTATAGGTTCTCTCATGGCTGCCTATGAACGGGCGGCCGCAGTCTTTGCAGATGAAGTTTTGTTTACTCTTGCGTTTTTTCCCGTTCCGCCTTACGTTATGACTGTGGCAATGAGGACAACGGATGGCTATGGTGATTAGCATTCTTTCATAGAATCAGCTTTTGTCCTCTTTGTCATTTCCCGTTCCTCTATCCATCATACTTTCTAGATCACCTCCTAATTTTAAATACTGTTGCCCTGGGGTATTGACAGGTCCTATCCTTTGTGAGTATGCTATCAATATAAGTTCCGGGGGTGCACCGGTTTCGACTGGTACGGTTCGGGGTATAAGTTGCAGGTGGAGTGCCGAACTCCTAACATTCGGCGCCAATTTAATTGCCGATTACGACAATTACGCTCTCGCTGCATAAACAGCGGAACGCGGAAACCGGTCCCGCCGCCTTGAGGGGCCGCCTTTCCGTCGCAACCAAGGCTGGTCAAATCCTGTTTCCGGACGGGATGCGACAAGACAAATCCGGAATACGGATGAGCCGCATGCCGCGAAGCCAAGCTCATCTCGACAATCTGATCCGCGGCTAAACCTGTAGCGGCTTGTATTTCGCGTAGTAGGACGCGGGTTCGACTCCCGCCACCTCCATAGGACGGCAATCAACGAGAGGTCGTGAGGTATACGATCATATCGTGGCGGGTCCTCAAGAAACTACCTTAGCGGTTTTGTTGGGCTATTTCTTGAAAGGTATCCTGAATGGCCAGTACCGCATCGGTGAGCAGCGGATCAAACTGAGTTCCCCGGCCCTCGCTGATTATCCGTTGTGCCTCGGTATAGGAGAAGGCTGGCTTGTACACCCGGGCGCATACCAGGGCGTCGTACACATCCACGAGCGAGACGATCCGCGCGGAGAGGGGGATGTCGTAGCCCTTAATGCCCCGGGGATACCCCTTCCCGTCAAAGCGTTCGTGGTGACAGTAACAAATATCCCGGCAATGTTTTAAGTACAGGGTCTCCGTAGGGGTTAAGATCGATTCGATGATGTTCTTGCCGATGATCGTATGGGTCTTCATAATATCGAATTCTTCCTGGTTGAACCTCCCCGGTTTGAGGAGGATCTTGTCGGGAATGCCGATTTTCCCCACATCGTGGAGGGTCACGGATTTGGCGATGATATCCGGTTCAAGACGCTGCAATTCATCCGCATATACCGAAGAGGATTCGATCAGATAGTCGATCAGGGCTTTGGAGAAAAATTGGGTCCGCTTTACATGGTTGCCCGATTCAAAGTTACGGTATTCGATGATGTTTGCCATGGCTTGGAGCATATTATCCAGGGTTGCGGTAATCTCCGCGGTCTTTTCCAGTACCATGAATTCCAGGTTGTCACTGTAGTTCTTTAATTCGATCTGGTTCTTGACGCGGAGTTTGACGATCTCCGGACGGAAGGGTTTGGAAATGAAATCCACCGCCCCCGCAGATAGGGCTTCACTTTCCGAGTCGGAGGTGGTGATGAAAATAACCGGAATACGTCTAAGGGTCGTATCGGCCTTCATGACTTCGAGCAACTCGTAGCCGTTCATTTCCGGCATAAACACATCCAGAAGGATTATTTTGGGAAGCACCTTAGTCTCATGTAACACCTCCAGAGCCTCCACGCCGTTTCCCGCAGTCAGTATGGTATAGTCGTTTTTCAATATCTCTTCCAAGATCAGCACATTTATTTCTACATCATCAACGACCAAAACCGTGGGGACCGGATTGTTTTTCATAATGATCTCCGCTTACCCATAGCGCACGAGCACCGTATCAATATGGATAAGGGTTTGCTCAAGACAACGGTCCATGCTTTCCACCGCGTTAGCGGGTATGGCGCGGTTCTTAATCTGCGCTTCCAGACGCAGGGTATGGGCCAAGAGTTCGGTTAAAGATAAATTTGCCGCCATCCCTTTGACGGCATGGGCCGCAGTCTGGGCCTTTTCGTAATCTTGAGCCGTGAGCGCGGCAGTCAGATCCTTAAAATGACTATCTGTTTTTAACTTCTTCAGCAGTTTTACATAGAGGTCTTTATTATGCATCATTCGTTCCAGCCCTTCTTCAACGTTAATATAGACAATCCCGTCTTCGCTGTTTTCTATAGACATGTTAGTCACGATACTATTCCCCCATAACCGTATAGAGTAGAGTAAATATTTTCCGCTTATGATTGCTCTGTTGTTAGGGTACCTGTTTTCCCCTTGATCGTCTATACCCATGTTCAGGAGTTCCCGGTACCGGCGAACGTACCTAAGCCCCGGCAGGAACAATTACTGCCCTGCGTTTATCCTGGTCCAGCGTCATATCCCTTTACAACCTGCCTATTTCTGGGTACAGTATGGACATACTATGAAGAAAATCGCCCTTACCGGTATTAAACCCACGGGTATCCTCCACATCGGCAACTATTTTGGGGCCATAAAGCCGGCCCTGCGCTTGGCCGAGGACTACGACGCCCGGTATTTCATCGCGGATTATCATGCCCTCAATACGGTCAAGGACCCCCAAACGCTGGCCGCCCACATTCGGGAAGTGGCCGCAGGCTGGCTTGCGGCGGGACTTAATCCCGAAAAGGTCATCTTTTACCGGCAAAGTTCCATCCCCGAAACCTTTGAACTTACCACCATTTTAATGGCCTTTACCAGCAAAGGACTCATGAACCGCGCCCATGCGTACAAGGCAGCGGTACAGGAAAACATACAGAACCAGGTGGATCCCGACGGAGGGATCAACATGGGGCTTTTTACCTATCCGGTGCTCATGGCCGCGGATATTCTCCTGTTTAACCCTGATGTGGTTCCCGTGGGAAAGGACCAGGTCCAGCATGTGGAGATGGCCCAGGATATAGCCCAAGGGATCAATTTTAACTATAAAGGGGAGATCCTCAAAGTACCCCAGGCGGTGGTCCAAGCCGATGTGGCAGTGGTGCCTGGTCTGGATGGCCGGAAGATGAGTAAGAGTTACGGGAATACCATCCCACTCTTTGCATCGGAAAAACAGCTCCGGAAGCTCATCATGCGGATAGTTACCAACTCTCAAGCAGTGGAGGAGCCTAAAGACCCGGAGACCTCCCAGCTCTACCTGCTCTATAAGCTCTTTGCCGATTCGGAAGAACAGGATGCGCTGGCTACCCGTTACCGCGAAGGGGGTATGGGTTGGGGAGAAGCCAAGGAAGAGCTGTTCCGGGTGGCAAACCGGGAATTAAGCCCGCTCAGAAACCGCTTCGAAGCAATCATGGCAGACCCTGCCGGGCTTGATGCCATCCTTGCCCAAGGCGCTGCTCAGGCTCGGCCCCTGGCACAGATCACCTTAACCCGACTCCGCCGGGCAGCGGGCATTGAAACCTGATCCAGGGCCGAATCGAACGGCCGACCTGCCGCTTAGGAGGCGGCTGCTCTATCCCCTGAGCTACTGGACCTTTAGATAGGTATACTGTTCTTGATCGTTCTTGTCAACCGTATTAGGCTGAGAGGCAGGATAAACGCATAGAAACGAAAAAGAGGAAAATTTACCACTGACCACACGGACAATACGGACTTTTTGTTTAAAATTCTTGATTTTGGTCCGTGTCTGTCCGTGTTGTCCGTGGTTAAAAA
>JAISQR010000278.1 GCA_031274035.1 Treponema sp.
TTTCGTGGTTTTTGTTTTTCTGTGGGGTGGTTTGCTTTTGTGTTTGTGCTCTCTCTGCCTTTCGGGGGGGGGGGGGGGGGGGGGGGGGGGGGGGGGCCCCCCCCCCACGGGGGTAGCCCGGCACCTTGGGCCGGGGGTAGGGGGCTCGGCCCCCTCCTGATTCCCGAATCATCTCGGGCTGGACCTGCCGCGCCACGGGCCCGCCGGTAAACCGTGCTTGCATAAACCGGCTTTTCATGCTAGGATGAAGCATGCATATCAACCGGCACACTTTGGGCGGCCTCTTTTTGGCCCTTATGACCGGCGCCGCTTCGGCGGCTCCCGGGGATTCCTCTTTGGGAAACGGGCTCTTTGCGCGGATCACCACGAACCGCGGGGACATCGTGGTCAAGCTGGAGTTTCAGAAGACCCCGCTTACGGTCTGCAACTTTGTGGCCCTGGCGGAGGGTAAGATGAACAACCTCCAGGGAAGGCGTTTCTACGACGGCCTGATCTTTCACCGGGTTATCCCTGACTTTATGATTCAGGGCGGCGACCCGCTGGGGAACGGTACCGGCGGGCCGGGTTACCGTTTTCCCGATGAATTTGATCAGAGCCTGCGCCACGACGGGCCGGGGGTGCTTTCCATGGCCAATGCGGGACCGGGAACCAACGGCAGTCAGTTTTTTATAACCCATGTGGCGACGCCCTGGCTGAACGACCGGCACACGGTGTTCGGCAGGGTTGTACAGGGGCAGGATGTGGTCAACGCGATCAGGCAGGGGGACAGGATAGAGCGGATTGCGATCATCCGAAACGGCCCGGACGCCAACGCCTTTAGGGCGGATCAGGCGGCTTTCGACAGCCTGCTGAGACAGTCAGGCTCCCGGTCGGCGGATCAGGCCCGCGCCCGGCGGGAGGAGGCCGCAGCCCAGATCAACGCCAAGTACCCCGGCCTGGAGCAGACCCCCTCAGGGCTGCGCTACTCCGTTACCCGGCAGGGTTCGGGCAACAAACCTGTCGCGGGTCAGTCTGTGGAAGTAAACTACCGGGGTATGTTCCTCTCGGGAGAGGTTTTTGACGGCTCTGATATTCATGGGGGTCCCATCAAGTTCCGGGCCGGCGCCCGGCAGGTAATTCCCGGCTGGGACGAGACGGTACTGGACATGAGGCCCGGCGAGAAACGGCTCGTGGTGATTCCCCCGGAGCTGGCCTACGGTGAGCGCGGGGCGGGGGACGGCGCCATTCCCCCCGACAGCTTCCTCGTCTTTGAAATGGAGCTGGTCAGGATCTCGCCCTGAAACCCGGCGGGGGGACCTAAACTTGACCCATAAATAAGAGAGGCTTTCCCAGAAGTTCAGTTTACGCCCTGAGCACTTGACAAAATATCCCCTATGTTGTACAAACAAACTGGAGGTATGATGTGGACTTGGCCTCAGGTTCTGAAAACAGCGGCAGCATCCCTGTTAAAAAAGTATTCAAAACCAGGCGCTACGCCAAATTTGTCGAATTTTGCACCAAATCGCATATATGCTCCGTGGGTGAGGTCAACGAGACTGTCCTGGCCGCCTTCGAAGCGGAGTATAACTGGTCCCCCAAAACCATTGAAAACATAAAAAAATTGATTAGCGGCTACGGTGCGAAAGAAAAAGGCGGATTGAAAAACAATGCCGTGTCCGGCAGCAACTCCAAAAGGCGCAAAGAGAAAATCCTTTCCCGTATTCCCGGTTATGATGATCCGGTAGAGACGCTGCCCCTGACAAGGCGTTCCGTGAGGGGGCTCAGGGGCGCAGGCATAACCACGGTAGAGAAATTGCTGAGCCTTGATTTTCAGTCCTTATATGCCATAAAGGATATTGATATAAGAAGCGCCGGGGAAATTCTTGCCTGTCAGGGAAGGCTTCTGGCCTCCGGGCTGCGGGAGAAAGGCTCCGGTGATCAAAGCGACGGCGTTTTACTGCATCATTCCGTTATCAGCCTCAATATGTCCGTGCGCTCCACAAACGCCCTGATCAATCACGGCATAAACACGGTGAAGGAACTGCTGGATATAAAAGACAGGGATCTGTGCGCCATCAGGAATATAGGCAAAAAGAGCATTGAGGAAATAATAACCACCAAAAACAATTTACAGCGAACCATCCGGAGCGGGGAAAGGGTCATGCCGTCCACCAGGGAGGACAGGCTGAAGCGGCTTGAAGAAAGTTTTGAGCGAATCCCCCGGACGCGGCGTGAAAAAATGGCCCGGGATTATCTTTCCTGCGCCGATATGGCCGCTTTGGCTTCTCAGGGTTTTCGCTCCATACCGGATTCCCTGCATCGAATAGATGAGATTCCAGCGCTCTTTGAGGCCCTGAGCCGGGACGACAGGACGGTGGAGGATTTTCTGCCCGTGCTTGATATTTTGGCTTTTGACGCAAAAGAATTTATCGGCGGCCTGGCCAGAAACATATTTTCAAAAAAGGAACATGACCGCGAACTGGAAGTGCTGCGGAAACGCTGTAAGGGGAAAACCCTGCAGGAAATATCCGATGAGATGTCCGTAACGAGGGAGCGTATCCGGCAGATTGAAAACAAGGCGACCCGGCTGCTGGTAAAGCAGTTAAGCGATCTGCATATCAATTTGCTCGCCTTTATCGCCGTTGAGCATAATTGCAGGAGCACCATAACCGCTGATGAGCTGGCCGAATATTTACGGGACGCCGAATATTTAAACGGCACCGAATATTTGGATTTGTTCATTTACACGCTGAAAACAAAGCGTATCTGGGACAATTATGCTTTCAACAAGCGGCTGGATGTTTTTTATGATACGGATACGGTACCGGACATTCAAATTGTTTCGGACCTTGTTCTCGGCCTGCCGGATGTAATCGAGGAAGAACAAAAGGATGATCTTCTGTCGGGGATCAGCAGGGAAAACAACCTTCCGCCCCGCCTGCTGAGCGTGGAATTCCCGAAAGTGTACAAGCACGTCAAAAAAGTGTATGTCCGGGGCAACCTGTCCCTGGCGAGAATGTACAGCTATATTTTGGAAAAATACTATCCTGAAGGCATTAAGCTGTCCGACGAGGCGGCCCTGGAACGTTTCAGGCGTCACATCGCTGAAATATTCGGCGGCATCAGTTTTTCTGAAGGGAACCGCGCCCTCTATGCCCGGATTACAAGCCTTGCGGTGCTGTGCGGACGCGGAACCTATATACATCCCGGCTATATCTCCATAAGCAGCGAGATAGTAAACGAGATAGATTCGTTTATTGCCGCCTCGCCGAGGACCGTGATACCCTTTAACGAATTATTCGAAATTTTTCAGGAAAGGCTGCTGAACGGCACCAATGTTACCAATCGGTATTTTCTGCAGGGCATCCTCAATTACTATCTGCGGGATAAGTATTTCTTCACCCGGGACACGGTCTCCAAGGACGGCGGCGCTGACTTTACCGATGAAATTGAGGCGTACATCAAGGCCCGGGGCGAGGTTCATAAAAAGGAATTATTTTCGGAATTCAGCGGTGTTTCACGCATAGTTTTTTCCATGCGGATAAGGAACAATGAAAAGATAGTTTATACCGGAAACGGTCATTATATGTACACCGGAATTTTGAAGCTTGGGCAGTATTACTATCAAATAAAAAATTTGCTGGAAGAAAATGTCGAAAAAAATCCTGCCTCATCGAGGAAAATACTGGAATTATTGAAAAAGCTGTGCCCCCAGTTCCTGGCGGATAACAATATTGAAACCCATGAAAAACTGTATGGGATTCTGCATTTTATGTTCAAGGAGGATTTTTATTTTTCCCGTCCCTATATCGCCAAACTGGGCAGCGGTGAAATATCCAACAAGACGGTAATGCGGGAGCACTTAAAGCCCTACGATACGATTACCATACCGGAATTGGTTGAACTGTGCAAAAGGCACAGGCTGAAGTACTTTTCCATCCGCAGTCTGGTAAAAAGCCTGGGCGATGAATTTCTCAGGATCAACATTGATACCCTGGTCCGCATTGCCGATGGGCCTGATGAAGCCGTCCTTGAAGAAACAGGGAAGCTGCTGTTTGAAAAAATGAATGGCAGCGGGTTCGTGGTGGCGTCAAAAATAGATGATTATTCACAGTTCCCCCATATCGGTTTTGAGTGGAATTCCTTTCTCCTGCGGGCCGTGGTGGAAAAATATATGGACGGCATCATTGCGACGATAGACATTCCGGTAACCGACAGCCACACCATGAACAGTGTTTTTATCGATCCGCATTTGGAGATAGAAAGCTACGAGGCGCTGCTGAGGATGATACTCAGGACCCGGCGCCCGGCCAAGGTTCCGGCGGGGGACGCCGCTGCCTGGCTCAGGGAACAGGGCCTCATCATCGGCAGCCCGCCCAAATTCCTTTTGGACGCCCGTTTCCCGCCGGGTGACGAGCCGGACAACCCGCCGGATACGGCGACTTCCGGGTTGTAGTAAATGGAATATTCAGGGCTAGTGTTCTGTCTTACACAGAAGTAGGAATAACCACGGACGACACAGACAGACACGGACAAAGAAAAAGAGTAGATAATGAAGCAAAATCGTCCTAAATATCTCATATTCTTTGGG
>JAISQR010000398.1 GCA_031274035.1 Treponema sp.
TATGCTTACTAATGCGTTACGCCATAGGGGATGTCCACGGCCGGCCTTTCTGGAAGAACTACATCCAAAGGGATTACGAATATTTTTTCTTTACCGGGGATTATTTTGACAGCTTTGACATTCCCTTTTCAAAGCAGTTCCGTAACTTTACGGAGATCTGCAAGGCCGCCCGGAAGGACAGCCGTATTAAACTATGCCTGGGGAACCATGATTACCACTATTTGAGGGGGGTGAAAAACCAGCAGTATTCCGGTTTTCAGGATATTAACTATGAGAAGATCGGCGCCGTTTTGGAAGACAACATCGATCTGCTTAAGATTCTTTATGTGACCGGTGATAATTACATCATTTCCCATGCGGGGGTTACCGCCTGGTTTTTTAATTCCATCGGGGGAACCAGGGTGGAGGACATTAACGGGGCTTTTGAAAAGGACCGGAATGTTCTTAACTTTAACGGGGAAAATATTTACGGAGACGATATAACCCAAAGCCCCATTTGGGTGCGCCCCGGTTCTCTGCAAAGCAATCCCCTTCCCGGTTACAGCCAGATAGTGGGCCATACCCCGGTACGGAACATCACCGAGCTGGAACTGGACGGGGGGAACAGGCTGGTGCTGATCGATACCCACGACACAGAATCGATCTATCAATTTTAACAATGCCTGACCGGGCATTTTGAAAGGGAAAAGATCCATGACGGACAAACAATCGGAACGGCAAAAAAACATACTGGAAATTATCAGCAGGGAAGGGGCGGTGGAAGTGGCCCGGCTGGCGGACATGATGCAAGTTTCCAGGGTTACCCTGCGGAAGGATCTGGACCGGCTGGAAGAAAAGGGCATTATCAGCCATGAAAAGGGGCAGGTATTTCCCGGCTCCAGCGATGATATGAATAACCGGCTCACCTACCACTACGACACCAAGCGAAAGATTGCCCGGGCGGCCTGCAGCCTGGTACAGGACGGCGAGGCGGTGATGATTGAATCCGGATCCTGCTGTGCCCTTCTTGCAGAGGAACTTACTTTGAATAAACGGGATGTACGGATCATCACCAATTCCGCCTTTATCGCCGCCTATATACGGAAGCTGCCCCAGGCGAAACTCATCCTCCTGGGGGGAGATTACCAGAACGAAGCCCAGGTAATGGTGGGGCCCATTGCCCGACTCTGCGCCCGGGGTTTTACGGTGGATAAGCTTTTTATCGGAACCGATGGCTTTTCCGAACAGGCGGGCTTTACCGGAAAGGATCATCTGCGGGCAGAAACCGTGCGGGATATGGCCGGGCAGGCGGCACAGGTTATCATCCTTACCGAATCGGAAAAATTTTCAAAACAGGGGCTGGTTCCCCTGCTTCCCTTTAAAAGTATCAGAGCGCTTATTACCGACAGCGCCATACCGGCGGAAAAAGAACGGTTCCTGGCGGAACGGCGGATTACCGTTCACAAGGTACTCACATCCTGAAAGCTTAAAAAAAACAATCAATCCGGTGATCAAGAAAAATCTGCCTGAATGCTTCCAAATCTTCCGTATGAAGCTGGGGAATATCCCGCAGAGCATAGGGGCTTTTTAACATTTCGTACTTTTTTTTCCCAAATTGATGAAAAGGGAGGATCTGGACTTCCTTAAGCCCCATATCCTGAAAAAGCCGTGAGAATCCTTCCGCATCTTCCGGGGCATCGTTAAAGCCGGGAATGACGGGGATTCGGGGAAGGATCTGTTTTCCCATTGCCAGGGCGCTTCTCAGATTACGGTGAATAAGCTCCGTGGGCACTCCGGTTCCTTCCGCATGGCGACGGCTATCGTAATGTTTAATGTCAAAAAGAAGCAAATCCGCCGCTCCGGCGCATTCGTCAAAGATTTCCGGCGGGGCAAAGCCGGAAGTTTCCAGAACGCTGTGGATCTTCCGTTCCTTTAAGGCCCGGAGCAGGGCGGCGGCAAAGCTTCCCTGGGCCAGTACTTCTCCCCCGGAAAGGGTAACCCCTCCCCCGGATTCTTCATAAAAGGGCTGATCCTGGAGGCAAATTTCCAGCACTTGATCCACGGTATATTCCCCCGCATCCGGGGAAAGGGCTTTCAGTATCGAAAGATCCCCCTGCCGGGACTCCGGATTGGCGCACCAGCGGCAGGAAAGGGGGCAGCCGTTGAAAAAGACAACCGTACGGATTCCGGGGCCGTCATGGAGGCTGAATTTCTGGATATTGAAAAGAAGGCCGGTCACCATACCGTATAATATATCAAATTTTGGGCAAAGTAAAGGTATTAGTTTTTAAAATAACTAAAATAATTATTTTAATAAGTTTTTTATTGACAAATGGAAACAAATGGGTGTACCCTTCTCATACACATTGGGTACCCAGTGTGAACACACACATTTTGGAGGAAATATGAAAAAAATCTTGTTTACCGGTCTCGTAACAGTGATCATGGCGGCGTTATTTGTTACCGGCTGCCAGAAAAAGGCCGACAGCGGAGATAAACCGTACCGGATTGCCTATCTCCCAGGGGATATGGCCAACGAATCTCAGGCTTACTCGGCTAAACAATTTCAAAAACTCGGCTCCGCCATGGGGTTTGAAGTACAGATTTTGGACGGCCGGGCGGATGCCCAAGTCCAAGCTCAGGCGGTAAATAACTGTGTCGCCCAAAAATTTGACGCCATTTTTGTTAACCCCAACGACATCAACGGCATTGTTCCCAGCCTTACTGCGGCAAAAAAAGCCGGCGTGATTATCGGCATGTTTTCTTCCGACCTACCCGCGAATTTTGCGGACAGCCGTGACTTTTTTGTCGGTGTCAATGACAACATGGCGGGAGAAACCGCAGCCCAGTCATTTATCAACCAATTTCCCAATGGCGCAAATATTGTAGAAATCGGCGGCCAGGCAGGCCATGATGCGGCGATCAAGAGGCACGACGGTTTCAATGCCGCTATCCAGGGTACAGGCATCAAAGTACTGGATTACAAAGCTCCCAACGCCTGGTCAACATCGGAAGCGATGTCGATTATGGAAGATATGATCGCCAAGTACGGCAGTCAGATTCAAGGAGTTTTTTGTCACTGGGACAATGGCGCCACCGGTGTTATTGAAGCCGCCAAAGCCGCAGGGATTTCAAACCTGTTCATTGTTGCGGTTGATGGCTGCCGTGCCGGATTTGATCAGGTTAAGGCAGGAGATCAGAGCAACACCATTATGCAGAATTTCGCCACCCAGGTAGAGCGTTCGCTGGAAGTTGCCCTTAAAGCCATCAAAAAAGAACCCTTTGACGTGATAAATCTTGTCCCCCTGGATGATGTCAATAAGACCAATATCGACAGCTTTGAATATCCTGAGTGGTAGGATTTTGGCGAATTTTTTAATTTAAAAAACATAATGATTT
>JAISQR010000478.1 GCA_031274035.1 Treponema sp.
TTTTGCATGAATATGCAAAAATTCCGATTAACGGGGCTCCTTTGGGAGTTTGCAAGGTATAAATTTGCAATAAATTGCAAATTTATACGATTTTTGGGCAAAGCCCCACAAACTCCTAGCTCTTTCTTGCTTATGGTGTACTTCATGCCTCCTATTCTACCAAGGGGAGGGGGTGAACTTTTCCCTTGATAATCTTAGGGCTGAAATTATCACTTATGAATCACAACACAATATTTTTTCCTTGACATAGTTCTATATAGGAGAGATAATACTCTGATAAAGAATGTTTAATGTTTCCGTTGTTGGAAACATTATTTCCTGAACAGAGAGTATGCCATGAACTCAAAAAGGACAATTAAATTAATCCGGGAAAATTTTTCTTCCTATTTCTTTTTAACTCCCTGGCTTGTGGGTTTTTTCGTTTTGACCCTGTACCCTATGGGCTATTCTTTGTTCCTTTCCTTTACCCAGTATAACATTCTGCAACCACCCAAATGGGTAGGACTACGGAATCTCTTTGTTATGTTTGTAGGAAACGCCGAATATCCCAGGGATACCCGTTTTCTCAACTCACTTTTTGTTACCTTCCGTTTTGTCTTTATCTCTGTTCCCCTCAAACTAATATTCGCCTTGGCTGTGGCCATGCTGATGAACCAGAAACTCAGGCTTATCCCCTTCTATAGGACCATATACTATATTCCCACACTGCTGGGGGGGTCGGTGGCCATTGCGGTACTCTGGCGGCGCCTCTTTGCGGCGGACGGGGTTGTAAACGCTATACTCAGGGCGGCTTTTGACGCCAACCCGCCGGCATGGATATCCAATCCAAAATACGCCCTCTATACCCTGATACTGCTGGCAGTTTGGCAGTTCGGTTCTCCCATGATCATCTTCCTGGCGGGGCTCAAGCAGATTCCCCAGGAATACTACGAGGCGGCCAGTGTGGACGGGGCGGGAAAGGTTCGGCAATTCTTCTCCATCACCCTGCCGAGCCTATCGCCCATTATCTTCTTCAATCTGGTTATGCAGATGATCAGCGCGTTCCAATCCTTTACCCAGGCGTTTATCGTGTCCGGCGGTCAGGGCGGACCCCTGGATTCCACCATGTTCTACAGCCTCTATCTCTACATGAAGGGTTTTGCCTTCTACGAGATGGGTTATGCTTCGGCTATGGCGTGGATACTCCTCATCATCATAGCGGTCCTTACCGCGTTGACCTTCCGCCTTTCAGGATCTTTGGTAAGTTACGGGAGCGGAGAATGAAAAGACAATCGGGAAGGCTCTTATATGCGGGCTTTGCAAATGTTATTATCATTGTTCTAGGCATAGGGATGCTCTACCCTGTTATCTGGCTTATTATGGCGTCCTTTAAAGAAGGTAACACTATTTTTAGCGATCCGAGCCTGATTCCCCAATCGGTAACTTTGCAGAACTACGTTAAGGGTTGGCAGGGGATAGGCATCGTCGGTTTTGGTACTTTTTTTAAGAATTCTTTTTTTATCTGCACCCTCTGCGTGGTTTTTAATGCGATGTTCTGTTCTCTTACCGCATACGCCTTTGGACGGCTTAGATTTGCGGGGAGAAATTTCTGGTTCGCCCTTATGATGCTTACCCTGATGCTGCCGGGGCATGTAACCACCATTCCCCGGTATATCATATTCCGTACCTTCGACTGGATCGACACCTACCTCCCATTGGTGGTACCCAAACTTTTTGCTACCGACGCCTTCTTTATTTTCCTGTTGGTGCAGTTTATCCGCAGCCTTCCCAAGGACCTTGATGAATCGGCCCTGATTGACGGTTGCGGTAAATTCGGTATCTATATCAGGATAATTATTCCCCTCACCGTCCCCGCCCTGATAACGACGGTACTTTTTACCTTCCTATGGACCTGGGACGATTTCTTTAATCAGCTTTTGTACCTTAATTCACCGCCTATATACACCGTTCCTATGGGACTGCGGCTTTTCATAGACTCTTCGGGTATGTCATCTTGGGGGTCTATGTTTGCCATGGCGGTGCTTTCTATTGTTCCCTGTTTTATTCTTTTCTTTTCCCTGCAAAAGTATTTTGTTCAGGGAATTTCTACTACGGGTATCAAGGGATAGTATATCTCATAATTTTTTTTGGAGGTTTTATGATGAAGAAAATTGTATTGCTTGTTTTAATGATGTGCGTCGCCGTGATCTTTGCAAGCGGCCGCGGCCAGCAGAGCGGCAGTAGTTCAGGGGCATCCCCGCAAGGCGCTTCCGGTACTATTACGCTCCGGTGGGCTTTCTGGGGCAGCGAAGCGCGGGTAAAGGCAAGCCAAGAGGCCGTTGACGCTTTTAAGGCGGCTAATCCGGGAATCGAAGTGAACATTGAAGTTTCAGGGGGAACCGGGGATCACTTCAACAAGGTTGATACCCAACTCGCGGGCGGCGCGGGGCCTGACATCATTCAGATGGGAGGGAATTTCCCCGATTATGTCGCCAAGGGCGTACCCCTGAACCTGAACCCCTACAAAGGAAGCATCCTTAATGTTTCCACCATCGACACGGGCGCTATTGAGGCTGGATCCATTAATGGAAATCTCTACGGGGTTTCCACCGGGGCTACCATTCCCGCCTTGGTCTATAACAAATCCCTCCTGCAAAGGGTTGGCGCACCCCTGCCCAAAGTTACCCAGACTTGGGAGGAATTCCGCTCATACCTCGCATCCGTCAAACCAAGGCTCCCCTCCGGTGTGTACCCTCTGATGGATTTTGGTTCCACGTCTTCCGGTTCCACCGGCTTCGGTTACTGGCTGCGCTGGAACGGCACCCCTATTTATGACGATGTAACGGGGACCACCAAGGTTACCGCCGCGGACGCCAAGAAGTTCCTGGATCAATTCAAGGATTACCGGGATAACGGTTTCATTCCCCCCGCTGATATAGCTGCGGGTTATGCGGAAACCAATGTGGATTCCTCATCACTCATCGCCGGCAAAGTGGCGATTGGTTTTATTGTTTCCAACCAGTTTGCGAATTACCAGGCCGCCATCCAGGATGAACTGGAACTCATTGAGATCCCCGGCGCCGCGGCGACCAGGGCTCTCTGGCCTCAGTTGAGCCAGGTTTACACGATTAACGCCGCTTCCAAAAACATTGACGCGGCGGTAAAGTTCATCAACTTCCTGGTGAATAGCCCCGATGCCGGAAAGATTATCGGCAACGACCGGGGGATTTCCTCTTCTTCGACCTTCCGGCAGGGGGCGTCGTCGGTAGCGACACCGGCAGATCAGAAAGTTTTTGCCTACCATGATGTTGCCGGGCCCCATACTTCCCCGGAGACCCCCCATCTGCCCAATGATACGGAACTGAACAGCACTCTCAATCTGATCTATCAGCGGGTGGCCTTCGGTCAGGCTAACACCACCCAGGGCGGTCAGGAGATATACGATCTTTTGGTACGGCTTGCCAGAAAATAAGCTGTGCGTTCTAACAAAAACAGCGAAGGCTAGGAGTTTGTTGCGCTTCGCGCATAAAATGGTATAAATATTCATTTTATGAATATTTATACCTTGCAAACTCCGTAAGCATGCCCATTAATCGGGATTTTTTGTATGAATATGCAAAAATTCACCAAAGTCCCACAGGCTCATAGGTATTTCTCTACGGTTTTTGTTTGGAACAACAGGGCGTCTATGGATTCTATGTTGTTGTTGATAGTAAGGGCCGCGTCGGAACACTTATTACGGGCGGCGCCGTTAAACTTCAAAAATCCTTTGGCGGTAACAAACCGTTCGATTGTCATTACCGGAACCCTGCCGTCAAGCGGTACGGGGGAATCCGCGGTTAAAACGAGGTTGCTGCCGCCCATGAGGTTGAAAACAAGCTGGATAAAACTTTTGACCGAGAAATTAATATTGATGCCGGTAATCTGAAGGTTCGTAAAAAGCTGGTACTTTACCGGGTCTTGGGTGTACTCTTTAAGCAAATAGAACGACCGCTGTTTCACTTCGGGAACCAGGTCGTAGACATCGTATAAGGCGCCGGATAAGTCAGTGTTTTTGTCCATTCACCGCAAAGAAGCGCCTCAAGCAGGGCGTCCTGTTCCGTTACGGCGAATTCCACCGTCAGATCCCCGGCCGATGAATCGACGCCCCTTTCATCTTTTACAGGGCTGCGTCCGGGCAGCAGGGTTGCGCTTGCTATAGCGTCATAGGCGCCTTCAAGCGTGTCGGTTACCCGCTGCATTGCGCGGGGAATCGGGGATTGCTCCGTCCGCCTCCTCTTCGATATAAATATTCGTCCCTACTTCGGTTTTGGCATCTGAGGGGAAGTTTACCTTGAAAGGATTATCCAACAAGGAATTACGGAAGATGTTTCCCGGTAAATCGGCCGGACAGGTAACGCGGATTCTGAAACGGTTACGGCTGTACGGGTTTATAAAAAAGATCGGCAGAACGTATCATTATTATCTTTCGGCGCTGGGAAGGCAGGTTATTACCGCGGGATTATATCTAAAAAACATGGCGCTTCTTCCCGCGTTGGCATAACCTTGAACCGGCTCAAATTTCCTTCCTTTTTTGGCTTGCATTTAAGCGCTAAGGTACTATCGCATCCAGATAGACGATGGTATATGACCGTTCCAATTACACAAACTATTTTACACGCTCGGTTTGCCCTAAATAGCTTCTTCCCTGCTATTCATTTCTCTTTAAATATGATATAAATTTTATAAAATATGGAATTTACTGAATTTAAACTTCACGAGGACCTTCTGCGCGGTATTGCAGAAGCAGGCTATACAAGCTGTATGCCGGTTCAGGAACAGGTGCTCACTCATGCTTTCGGCGGGCAGGATCTTTATGTCCAGTCCCAGACGGGGACAGGAAAAACAGCGGCGTTTCTAATCGTTATTTTTCAACGATTGCTTACAGAACCGCTCCTGCATGGTAAAAAGGCCATCATCATGGTGCCGACGAGGGAACTCGCCGTGCAGGTTGAAGAGGAAGCCGGTATTTTAGGGAAATACCTCCCCTTTGTTATAGGCAGTTTCTACGGCGGGGTTGGTTATGCCCAGCAGCAGAAGCTGCTCCGCGATAATGTGCAGATACTTGTAGGCACCCCCGGCCGTGTGCTGGATTTAAATGGTTCAGGCCAAATGAACTTGATGGATATTGCCTTTCTGATCCTGGATGAAGCTGACCGTATGTTCGATATGGGTTTTTATCCTGATCTCCGCAAACTTATCAAGATTGTACCGCCGGCTGACAAACGGCAGACCATGCTTTTCAGCGCGACGCTCAATTCCTGGGTCAAGAATCTTGCATGGGAATACACCCGGTCGCCCTTTGAAATAGAGATTGAACCGGAGACTGTTACGGTGGACGAGGCCGATCAGATACTCTACCATGTGCCAAGTGCGGATAAGATGAAACTTCTCCTTGGTATATTGGAACGGGAAAAACCTGAAAGCGCCATCATCTTCTGTAATACCAAGCGCTATGCAGAGATTGCGGCTAAACGGTTGCAGATAAACGGTTATCATTGCGAATTTATCATGGGAGATCTGCCGCAGGTAAAACGGCTGCGGATCATCAACGATATAAAATCGGGGGCTGTAAAATACCTTGTCGCTACCGACGTAGCCGCGAGAGGGCTTGATATTGAAGGGCTCAACATGGTGGTGAACTTCGATCTGCCGACGGAGGCGGAGAACTATGTTCACCGCATAGGCCGTACTGCCCGTGCAGGCAAGACCGGCAAGGCCGTTACGCTGGCCAGTGAACAGGATGTCTATGAACTGCCTGCCATCGAAAGGTATATCGGAAAGAAGATACCTTCGAAGATTGCGTCGGCGGAACTGTACGCCGAGGATAAGAGCGGGGGTGTGCACATCCATACCGATTTCTACGAGGAGCGGGGCGGCAGCCGTTCACGGAAGGGCCCGGTACGGGAAGACCGCACGGAGAACAGGGGTAGAGCTAATACAGGCCGTGGAGAAAAGGACGGCAGGCGGCGGAGCGGCGGTACTGTACCGGCGCATACCGCGCTGCATTCGGCGGTACCCGCCGAACACAATTTCCACGAAGAGAGGGGCCCTCGTGAACAGGGTAGACGGAGCGGTTCCAAAGGCAATTATCCGCGAAGAATGCCGGCTGATGCCGGTTCGGAGATTGCCCGTCTTTCCTTTGATGAACGTATGGCCTACTACAAACAGAAGTACAAAGGCGGCCCGGAAAAGACGCCCGCCAATATGCTGCCGGTAAGAGATTCTGAAACAAAACCGGGCGATGGAAACCGGCAGGGAAAGGAACACAGGGAAAAATCAAGACGGAGAAACAGGGGCCGGGCCCGCCTGAAGGAAGGCGGTGCGGTCAGAGAAAAGGCGGTGCCGGAGCAGGCAGAAAGACAGGGCAGGAAAAGTTATAGCGCACGTTCCCCCGCGAAGGAACAGGGAGCGGCCTCTATCATACAGGCTTCTACCGGTACGGAGGCCGCGCCGAAAGACGCCAAGCCCGCTGTACAGCAGGGAACAAACGCTGAACAGAAAAAAAACTTCTTCTCCCGTCTGTTCAGCCTGTTAAAAAAACCAAAAGGAAGCGCGCCGGATTCGCCTTCCGCGGGGGATAAGTAATGATCACCATAACAGACCTTGCGCGCGGTTTTGGGGAACGCACCCTCTTTAAAGACGTAAACCTTAAATTCACTCCAGGGAATTGCTATGGCATAATAGGCGCGAACGGGGCGGGCAAATCAACCTTCCTCAAGATACTTGCCGGTGATGTTGAACACGACAGGGGGCAGATTTCCATAAGCGCGGGAGAGCGTGTCGCTGTTTTAAAACAGGATCACTTTGCCTTTGACGATTACATTGTTTTGGAAACGGTGATCATGGGTTATCCCAAGCTGTACAAGGTGCAGAAGGAACGGGAAGCGATATACGCCAAGGATGACTTTTCCGAGGCTGACGGCATGAAGGCAAGCGAACTGGAGGCGGATTTTGCCGAGTTAGGCGGCTGGGAAGCCGAATCCCAGGCGGGGCAGCTTCTTTCGGGTCTGGGCCTTGACGAAGAAGACCATACGAAGCTGATGGCCGATCTGGACGAATCGAAAAAGGTACGGGTATTGCTTGCCCAGGCCCTATTCGGCAGCCCCGACATACTGCTCATGGACGAGCCTACCAACGGCCTTGACTTGGAATCGATAGCGTGGCTTGAGGAATTCCTTATCGACTTTCCAAACACGGTAATTGTAGTTTCCCACGACCGGCACTTCCTCAACGCGGTATGTACCCATGTCTGCGATATAGATTACAAAAAGATTACCTTGTATTCCGGCAATTACGACTTCTGGTACAGGATGAGCCAGCTTCTCCAGAGGCAGGCGCGGGATCAGCTTAAAAAGCGGGAAGAAAAAGCCCGCGAACTCAAGGAATTTATCCAGCGTTTTGCGTCCAACGCATCAAAGAGCCGGCAGGCGACAAGCCGCAAGAAGGTGCTGGAAAAGCTGGATTTGGAAAACATCACGGTAACAAGCAGGAAATTTCCCTATGTGGGCTTTAAAAGCGACCGTGAAATAGGCAACAATGTCCTGCGCATAGAAAAACTGTGCTATTCCTCCGACGAGCTTACCCTTTTAAATGGTTTTTCCCTTATGGTAAACAGGGGCGATAAGATAGCCCTTGTGGGGACTGAACATGCTTCCAAGACGGCGCTTTTCGATATCATAGCCGGCGTGAAAAAGCAGGCGGACGGCGCCTATTACTGGGGGCAGACCGCTTCGTTCTCGTACTTCCCCAAGGATAATTCAGCCTTCTTCGATTCCGGCATCTCCATTACCGAGTGGCTTAAACAGTACTCGCCCGGACAGGACGATACCTATGTCCGCAGCTTTCTGGGCCGTATGCTCTTCTCCGGCGACGAAGCCCTCAAACCGGTTAATGTGCTTTCAGGCGGGGAAAAGGTACGCTGTATGCTCTCCCGCATGATGCTTTCCGGCGCCAATGTCCTTATTCTGGACGAACCTACGAACCACCTGGACCTTGAAGCTATCACAAGCCTCAACGAGGGCCTTGCCGTCTTCTCCGGCGTTGTCCTTTTTAACTCGCACGACCACGAGTTCATCAATTCCATTGCCAACCGCGTCATAGAGATACTGCCCCAGGGGAACGCCGCGGCAGGCGGCTGTATAGATCGGATGATGCCCTTTGACAGCTACCTTGCCGATGAGCAGGTAAAACTATTACGGGCCGAGGCTTATCACCATGCGGAAAGGTTAAGGATATAGGAGTTTGTTGCGCTTCGTGTATAAAATGGTATAAATAGAGGCTTTCCTATTGAACCAAAGGTTCGCATTAGCCGATTTTTGGGCAAAAGCCCCGCAAACTCCCAGCGCGGACGGAACGAAGCCCGCGGATCGGGGAGAGGCTTGAGCCCCCTAAACTTCGGTTTTGGGAAAACTCTCCTGATGTAAAAAATCTGTCCTGCTTTGGGGAACATATTCCCCCCGCAAAGCCGCGGCCGCCGCCTCAAAGCTGTTTTCGGTATATTCCCAGACCGCCAGTTTAACGGTATGTTCCGGCATAAGTTGAAGGTCATAGGGGTTGCGCAGGGCCGCGGCGATAAAGGGGACGGGGAAGCGGCTCAAGGCTTTAGCCAGATCGATCTGACCAAGGTTCAGATGGGCATTGTAGCATCCCAGCACAATAGCGCTATGCCCCGCGGCCCGGGAACAGATAGTTTCTATCTCGGCTTTACCGGGGTTGAGGGAACTTTGCACCCCGTCGCCTCCAAGATGTCGGGCAAACCAGGAGGCAAAGCTCAAACTATCGTCGGGCTTGGCGGAGGCGATGGTGGAACGGTAGGCCAGGGGGCCTGAGAAAAAGGGCCTTACCCCCAGGGGCGGCAGTCCTGCTGAACCTGCCAGCGTTATGGTCCGGCGCATCAGGAGGGCGTTTTGCCTTTGTATATCCCCGCCTTCCTCCGCTTTCGATCCGGGGCAGGCATATTTTTCTTTATACTCCAGGATCTTTTCTACGGAGCGGTCGAATTCTTCCCCGTCAAAGCGGCCCTCCCCGTACCTGTAGGCGGCGGCCTGAAGGCCCGCCTCCATTTGCAGGGGATCGTGGCAGATATACACTATATCCACCCCCGCGGCCAAAGCCGCCAGACATCCTTCCGGGACGCCGTAATAATCCTTGATAGCTTTCATTTCCATGCCGTCGCTTAGGACCAGACCGGAAAACCCCAGCCGTTCTTTAAGGAGGCCGGTGATGATAGCGCGGGACATGGTGGCCGGAAGGTTCCGTTCCTCCACGCGGGGAAAAAGGATATGCGTGGTCATGACGGCGGGGATACCAGCGGCAATGGCGGCCCTAAAAGGGACCATCTCGCAGGCTTCCAGGGCGGCAATATCTTTATCCACCAAAGGGAGCGCTAAATGGGAATCCACCGCGGTGTCCCCGTGGCCGGGAAAATGCTTGCCGCAGCAGAGCAGCCCCGCGTCGGTATAGGCCCGCAGCGCCTCACAGCCCAGGGCGCCGGCAAGTTCAGGATTGCTCCCAAAACTACGCACCCCGATAACCGGATTAGCCGGATTTGAATTGACATCCAGCACCGGCGACAGGTTGACATTAACCCCGATCCGTTTTAATTCGCGGGCGGTAATCCGCGCCGCCTCATACACCGCCTGCCTGTCCCCGGCCAGGGCCATAGCCCCGGGTACATTTACCATATCCGGCGGCAGCCGGGTTACCACCCCGCCTTCCTGATCCAGTGCGATAAAAGGCGTCCAGCCCGTTTCATCTTCAATCAAACGCCGAATTTCGCCGGTGAGCCGCAGAGCCTGGGAAGCGTTTTCCAGATTCTCCCTGAAAAGGATGACATTCCCCACCTTGTATTCTTTAACCAAACGCCGGAATTCGGCGGATAGGGTTTTCCCCGTAAAACCCACCGCAAAACGCTGACCGATCTTTTGAGTTAAGGTCATGATTCCTCCCCGATTACTTTTTTCTTCCATTCCATTATACTATAGTTCTATGGATATTTTAAACCGGATCACGGGTAAACCTCAGCGTATTGGCATAGGGCTTATGAGCGGTACTTCTCTGGACGGTATGGACGCGGCCCTGGTGGAGATAAGCGGCTCCTGTTTATCGACCCGTGTGGAACTCCGCGAGTTCCTTACCCTAAACTATACGGAAGAACTGCGCACCGCCCTGTTGGAAGCGGCAGAGGGGGAAGGGGGCAGCCGGACCCTTTGCCGTCTCAATGTACTTTTGGGGGAAATTGCCGCCGAAGCCTGCCTTGGGGTATGCGGAAAGGCGGGCATGGATCCCGCCAAGGTGGATTTTGTGGGCAGCCACGGCCAGACCGTTTATCATCAAGGCAAACCGGAACCTTTTTTGGGGAGGCCCGTCCGGGGCACTCTGCAAATAGGGGAAGCGGCGGTGATTGCGGAAAAACTTAAATGTGTGGTGGTCAGCGATTTTCGGATTCGGGACATGGCCGCGGGGGGACAGGGCGCTCCCCTCGTACCCTACACGGAATACCTCCTCTACCGCCGTGAACATGAAACGGCCGCCCTCCAGAATATCGGCGGTATAGGCAATATCACGATCCTGCCCGCGGGCTGCACTCCGCGGGATATCATCGCCTTTGACACCGGGCCGGGCAATATGATCATTGACGGCGTGGTTTCCGCCTTTTCGGGCGGGAGGGCACACTACGACCGGGACGGCGCCCTTGCGGCAAAGGGCAGGGTAAACGAGGGGCTGTTTACCTTTATGCGGAACCGCGATGAAGCATACCTTTCCGAGAAGCCTCCCAAGAGTACGGGGCGGGAATCTTACAATGCCTGTTACATGAAGGCCCTTATGGAAAAGGCTGCTGCTTTGCGGCTGTCCGCCGAAGATACCGCCGCAACGGTTACCTTCTACACCGCATGGACCATCGGTGAGGCCCTTAGGCGCTTTTGCCCTCAGCCGGAACAGCTTTATATCTCAGGCGGAGGCGCCTATAATCCCACCCTCTTTAGCCTCATACAAAAGCTCCTGCCCGGCTGCGCCGTATCCTCCGGCATTCCCGGCGGCGTCCCCGCGGACGCCAAGGAAGCGGCGGCCTTTGCGGTATTGGCCAATGAAACCCTCTTTGGGCTTGCCAACAACGCACCGGCGGCCACCGGTGCGGATCATCCCGTGGTAATGGGGAAGATCAGCCTTTAACAGAGCCTACGGTCAGGCCGGCGATAAAGAAGCGCTGCAAAAGGGGGTAAAGGGTGATAATAGGCAGGGTGGAAACCATGATAACCGCCGCCTTAATGGCAATACCGATACTGGTACGGTCCGCCGCGCCGGATCCCTCCCCCACAGTCATGGTGCCGTTGACAATATTCCGCAGAAAGAGCATGACCGGGTATTGATTGCTTTTAAGGTATATCAGCGCGTTGAACCAGTCGTTCCAGAAAAACACCGCATAGTAAAGGCCGATGGTTGCCAGAGCCGCGGTGGAGAGAGGCAGTACAATACGGATCAGGATGCCGTAGTAGCCCAAACCGTCGATCAAGGCGGCCTCTTCAATTTCCCTAGGCACGCCCTTGAAAAAACTAATCAGGATAATCAGGTTAAAGGGGCTGATCGCAAAGGGCAGCAGGATCGCCAGCGGGGTATTGGTAATCCCCAAGCCGGAAATAAGGAGGTAGGTTGGGATAAGCCCGCCTGAGAAAAACATGGAGAACACCACGAGCTTCATAAAAAAAGAGTTGCCCCGCAGGAAAGGTTTAGACAGGGGATACCCAAAGAGAACGGTCATCATCAGTGCGATAAGCGTACCGCAGGAGGTATAAAAGAGGGTGTTTTTATAGGCAAGAAAAAAATTCGGATACCCCAGGATCTGCCGGTAAGCAGCGGTATTAAAGCCCCGGGGCCACAGGCTGACCCGGTTATTGATAATTTCCTGAACGCCGGAAAAGGACAGTGCAAACATATAGATAAAGGGAACGATACAGACCAAGAGCACCCACGCCATAACCGCCGCCACTACCGCGTCAAAAAAAGTAATTTTCCGCAAAGATGATTTATACCGTAAAAGACTTCCCATATCTGTCCCCCTGGCTAATAGATAGACTCGCCGGTGGTTTTTCTGCTGATAAAATTTGCCGAAGAAACCAGAATAAGCCCGATAATGCCGCTGAACAGCCCGATGGCGGTAGCGTAGGAATAATTCGGCGTCCCTCCGGCAAGACCGGTGCGGTATACCAGGGTATCCAAAATATCACTGACATGGGAATTCGCCGGGGTATAGAGGAGCAGGACCTTCTCAAAACCCAGGGTAAGCATCCTGCCTACCTGGAGGATCAGCATCACCATAATTGTGGGCATAATGGAAGGGATGGTTACATGCCATATCTTTTTAATCCGGGAAGCGCCGTCAATTTCGGCGGCCTCAAAGAGATCGCTGTTGATGTTGGTAATGGCCGCAAGATAGATAATGGCCGTCCAGCCGGTAAACTGCCAACTATCGGTAAGTACATAGATGGGCCGGAACCACTGGGGCAGGTTCACAAAATAGATAGGTTCCATGTTAAAGGCCCCAACCAGGAAACGGTTGAGGAGGCCGCTTGAAGGGGAAAGGATCTCTCCCAGGATAGCGATCACCACCACGGTGGAAATAAACCGGGGCATATAGGAAATAGTCTGAACGATTTTTTTAAAATACTTGGAACGGGCCTCGTTGAGAATAACGGCAAGGAAAATAGGCAGGGGGAAATTAACCAAGATGTTCCAAAAGGAGGTGGCAAGGGTGTTGCGGAAGGCCCGCCAAAAGGACTCGTCCCCCAAAAACCGGGCGAAATACTGAAAACCCACCCACTCAGTCCCCCAAGGGCCCATGCCGGGACGGTAGCGCCTAAAAGCGAGGATGTTTCCGAACATGGGCATATACTTAAAGATGATGAAATACACCGCCGGTAAAACAAACATGGAATAAAGAGCCGGATATTTACGGATATGAACGGCCAAGGGTTCCCTTCCGCAGCCCCCTTTGATTCGTTTTGCCATATTTTTGGAAGTCCCCCAGGAACGCCGGTAACTGTCAAGTTGATCGGCGTTTCCTCAAAAGCTACAGATTGTTATTGTACAGGGAAAGGTATTCGTCTATGCCCTTCTGCCGCATTTCCGCCACATAAGCGGCCCAATCGGTTTCAATGTTTTTTGTCCCGGTAAGGAATGCGTTATCCCATACCACAAAAGCGTCAAACAGTACCCCCATAAGGGAGGTAGCCCGTTCAGCGGTAATATCCTCAAATTTGGGCATAGGAGGAATGGCCTGGATAACGTTATTCATAGCGGCTACCCTGGCATTGATGTCTGCATAGTTTTCATCGTATTTGATCATCTGTTCGGCGTTTACCCAAACATACTGGAGGGTATCGGCGCCGCAGCCGTACCGGAGTTGGAGGGTTTTATATATCCCGTCGGGGGAGTTTACAATACTATCGGCAAACTTAATCGTATTCCCCTGTTTCGTGTAGGTCTCCCCTTCAACCCCGTAGTTCCACAGGAGGGCCGCTTCGGTACTAAAGAACATAGCGTCCACAGCGCGGACGATCCGTTCAAAATTCGGCTTTTTCGTAAGCCCTATGGGGAAGATGATACTGAACCCTGTTTTGCTTTTCTGTTGATGATGGGCGCCGGCGGGTCCTGCTAAGGCGGGGTACATATTGAGTTTGAAACCCGGTAGGGCGGCAGCGGCGGCGACTCCCCCGATCTGGTCATAGTAGGCATAGGAGGCTATGGCTGCTCCCGTAGCCATCTTCCGAGTCCATACATCACCGTTTATCGGATCTACCATTTCGGGGTCTAAAAGCCCTTCGGCATACAGTTTATGCCAAAACCGCATATAGTCCCGGTACTGATCGCTTATAGCCCCCGCAAAAAAGGTCTTCCTGTTGTAATCCCAGCTTAAAACCCGGCTTCCGCCCGCGCCGTTGGCATGGAGGCTGATCCCCCAGGCGGGCTGGGTCATCCGGTAGTGAACACGGGGACCGGCAAGGATGGTAAGGGGATAGGAAGCGGGATTATCCGCCTTGTATGCTTTAAGTATCTGGTAGAGATCGTCGTAGGTTCTGGGAGCGGGGAGCCGGTATTTGGCAAGCAGATCCTCCCGCAGAATGAGGCCGCCGTCGTAGAAAGGTTTATCGTACAGTTGGGGAAGGCCGTAGAGTTTTCCATCCTTGAGTTTGAGTAAATTCACGTCTTCCTGCAAACCGAATTCCGCAACCCGCGCATTAAAATTGGGCGTCCAGGAAGCATAATCGCTGATGGGAACAATAGCGCCGTTCATGGCCAGAGAAGCGTTTTCGCCGGTAACATACTGGTAGAGGATCACATCGGGCGCGTTTCCGCTGTTGAGGGCGACGGAAACCTTGGTGGAATAATCGGCGATAGGGATAATTTCCCAATTCACCTTTACGTTATACATTTCCTGTATTTTTCTTATGGTAAGCCAATCGTTCCTAAACGGTAAGGTTGCGTTATCGGAATAGTACATGGAAAATTCCAAGGGCCTGCTGCCGCCGGCGGCGTTCTGCTGTGAACCGGCGGCAAATACCGGCGCGCCCAAACAGATAAGAGTCACTAAAACAAATAGACTCTTTTTCATCATCATAATTTCCTCCATAAAAAAACATTAAATTTCGTTAAAATTTAATATAAATGAGCCGGTTCCAAATTCGGTTATTTTGGACCGGCTCTTGCGGTTTTCATAGGTTGTAGTTCCAAAATTTGACATTTTGGAACTACCTCAAATATAAATTAAAATGAACAGCGGGTCAAGAAAAAAAATTACTCTATGAATAAAGAGCCTTTCCCAAAAACTGAAGTTTTGGGAAAAGCTCTTTATATACACGTTAAACGGCGCAGGCCCCCCGCCCTTCCGGTATTTCTATCTTGTCAATCCAGATTCATACCATTATTCTAATGATATGAAGAAGGACGCAAGAATTACCATTAAGGATATTGCCAAATTAACAGGAGTTTCTGTGGCTACTATATCGCGGGTTATGAATCACAAGAGGGTGGTTAAGGAAGATACCCGCAAGAAAGTCCTTGACGCAATGGAGAGGCTCAATTTTAACCCTTCCTCAATACTGCTTACCAATCATACAAGCAAAACCATTCTGCTCTGCGTTCCCGACTTCAGTAATCCCTTTAACGGCTTGATTATCGACGGAATACAGCAGTCCGCATATAAGAACCAGTACCGCGTCCTCATCCTTCAATCTAAAGAGAACTATCTGACCCTTGACGATTACGAAGAAGTTCTCAAGAATCATTCCTTTGCGGGGATAATCCTGCTTACCAGCGTAACCGACGCGGAACTTTTGCAGCTTCTCAACCGTTCCTGCCCTATTGTGATGTGTTCCGAATACTGCGATGTCAAGGATATTTCTTTTGTAAGTATTGACGACATAACCGCGGCGCACAGGGCAAGCGAATATCTTATTTCCTGCGGTTGTAAAAAGATAGCCCTGCTCAACAGCGATCTCAGGCACGGCTACGCACGGCACCGCGAGCAGGGTTATACCGAAGCCCTAAAAACTGCCGGCCTGGATATTAGGGAGGAGTGGATGGCTCATATCTCTTCTATTAATTATGATCTTGCCTTTTCTTATACCCTGAATATGCTGAACCGGCCCGATCCGCCCGACGCCTTCTTTGCGGTATCCGATGTCTTTGCGTCCGCCGCCATACATGCGGCCAAAAAGATGAAGCTCCGTATACCGGAAGACCTGTCGGTGGTCGGTTTTGACAATATCGGGTTATCCTGCATGACCGATCCGCCTATCACCACGGTTGAGCAGCCGAGCGTACAGATAGGCTATCAGTCCTGCGAGCTTCTTATCGAGCGGATCAGGAACCCTAAAGCCGTCAGCAAGGGGCTTATTCTGGACACTCAGCTTATAGTCCGCGATTCTACCTTACGGTTCTCTAAATAAAACAGGGAACAGCGTCTGCCGCCCGTCTCTATGTATTTAAAACTTTGTATGTTATAATATAAAGAACGATTTTATAGGAGGTTTATTATGAAAAGAAACTTTTTCGCGTGTATGGCTTTGGCGCTTGTTATCATGTCCTGCGCGCCACCGCCGGGCCGGAAACACCTAAAACAGAAACGGCGGTAACGGAAGTTTCCGCTCAGGACGGATTGGACGCGGCAATTCGGAACGCGTCGGATTACATCAATAAAAATATTCCACAGGGGAGCAAGCTGGTAATCCTGAACGTCAAATCGGAGTATGCGCCTTTATCGGAGTATATTATTGATGTTCTAACGGGAAATGTAGTAAACGACCGTGTGTTTACCGTAGTTGACCGCGCAAACCTAGGAGTTTGTTGCGCTTCGCGTATAAAATGGTATAAATATTCATAAATATGAATATTTATACCTTACAAGCTCCGAAAGCATGCCCATTGATCGGGATTTTTTTGCATATTCATGCAAAAAATCCCGATCAATGGGCATCAGCGGTTTTACTTTTAACCGCGAAAAACACGAAATGTGCGAAAAGAAAACAACCGCCAAGGGGCGCAAAGGCAGGGAAGGGAAGAAAAAGAATGGCGAACCCAAGAACCCGCTCACGCGGGGGAGGCAGAGCACTATTTTTGACCCAAATTTAGGTGTTTTCGCGGTACTTGGAAACAGTGTATGTTCCTTTTTCGTGTCTTTTCGCGCCTTTCGCGGTTGAATTTCTTAAAAGTAAAATTGCTGAATGGGCATGCTGTACTCTTCGAGTATTCGGAGTTTGCAAGGTATAAATTTGCAATAAATTGCAAAGGCGTAACGCAGGGGTGTCAGATTGTTAAAAGGTGACTGACACCGGTCTCCGTGATAAGCCGTTCCTCTACAGGCACAGGCAGGTAAATCTTTTAATCCGCGGCCCCTTCTTCTTTCTTGTATATCTGTAAACTTTATGGTACAATAGTTACATATAAACATAAAGGAGAAACGTATGAAGTTACACGGCTTATTATTATTGGCAGTTCTATTTGTCCCCCTGACAGCGGAGGCTGAGGCCCGAAGAGAAAGCAGGGCGGCGCAAATGGTAAAAATTGAGGCAGGTATCTTTACTATAGGGAGTCCTATTACGGAAATATCCAGGAATGCTGATGAAACAGAACAGCAAGGGGTGATTGCCGGTTTTTATATGGGGAACTACGAGGTAAGCCAGCGGGAGTATGAGGAGGTAACGGGAACGAACCCCAGCAGATTCCGTGCTTCTGATCTGCCGGTGGAACAGGTAAGCTGGTTTGACGCGCTCCTCTACTGTAACGCGCGAAGCGTTAAGGAAGGACTCCGCCCCGCGTATGTTATAAGCGATAATAAAGAGATAGTGTGGGATCATTCCGCAAACGGGTACCGTTTACCGACAGAAGCTGAGTGGGAGTACGCCTGCCGCGCGGGATCCAGGGGGCCGTTTAACACAGGGAACAGCATCGGTACGGATAAGGCTAACTTTGACGGAAATCATCCGTATAATAATTCCGCGGGAAAATTCCGGCAGATGACGACAATAGGAGGAACCTTTGCGCCGAATGCTTGGGGGCTTTATGATATGCATGGAAATGTTTTTGAATGGTGTTGGGATCAGTATAGGGAAAACCGCGATGAAGAGTTGGATGGTTCGCTTAAAATACCTGCGGTAATTAAGGGTGGAAGCTGGGATAGTGAAGGCCGTTTCCTGCGTTCCGCAAGCAGAGGTAAAGCCGATCATACCGCACGGGCGGGCCATATTGGTTTCCGTGTGGTACGTTCCGCTCTATAAAGGAGAGATACATGCGCCATTTTAAACAGTTCATTTTATTTCTGTTCCTTACTTTGATTACCGCCGGTAAGGCCGCGTTTTCCGAAGGTTTAAACGAGGGTACAACACTTGAAACCAGAAACAGATATCAGGCTAGCCGGGGTATGATTGTACCTTCACAGGAGATCGTAACCGACCTCTATGTTGCGTCTTTCAATTACCAGTATCCTGACCCGGAGAATCAAATAAAAGCATACTTCTACAATCAATTGGGAAAGATGGGTGGTAACGGACAGGAAGGTTTGCTCCAGATAGGGATACAGGGAAAAAACCTGGTCTTTAGCGAGCTTCCGCCTCTCAATCTTGTTTTTGCCGTTGATACATCTTCTTCTATGAATGATGATGATAAGATTGCCTGGATTAAAGAATCTTTGGTGAACTTTACGGACAAAACACGGCCCGGCGATTCTCTTGCATTGGTCAGCTTTAACGATAGCGTCAATGTACTCTTTCAATCGGCCCGTATGGACAGTCCTGAAAAACGACGGCAATTCGTTGACGCGGTTAACAGCCTTAACCCGAAAGGCGGTACTCAACTTGAATCCGGCATGAAGGCAGGATACGAGCAGGCCGTTATCAACAATCGGAAAGGCGCCGTGAATCTTGTTCTGCTCTTTTCCGACGGTACGGATCTCTCCGAGCGGCTTGCCAGGGGCGGCGCCCATTCGGGCGATATACGCATTTCGCTTATCTGGAACAACCGTAACGATTTGGACCTCCATGTTATAACCCCCAAGGGTGAAGAAATATTTTTTGATAATCTTAAAGATTCTACGGGCGGCTGGCTGGATGTAGATAGAAATGTATACGGAGAAACAACTGAACCGGTAGAAAATGTTTTCTGGTATGAAGGCAATGCGCTTCATGGTGAGTATAGGGTTTATATACAGAACTACGATTACCATGAAAGTGATTATGGCCCTACGCCCTTTCAGGTTGAAATAAAAAATGGTGATGAACTTAACTATTATGATGGAATTATCAGAGGATACGGTAATAACAGCAATACGGAAGTCTCTGTCTTTGAATATCCGGGTAAAGGCGTCCTTGCCCAGATATATCAGCAGGCTGAAAACTATAGGGCGCAAGGCATTGCCGTTTCTACCCTGGGTATAGGCGGCAGTTTTGATGAACAGCTTATGCGGGCGCTCGCACAGCATGGCCGGGGAAATTCCCGTACCCTTAACAACCGTGAGGCGGCTAAAGAAATACTTGCCAATGATCGGGAGTTTGGGCGTATTGCGGTTCACGCCGCGGAAGACCTTGAGATGAGAGTAGCGTTTACAGAAGGAATTGAAATCCTTGATGCGTGGGGGCTTGAGTACCAGATAGACAGGAATCTTGTTTCGTTCCAGATACCTGCTATCCACCAGGCGGATTATAAAACGCTGCTTGTACGCTACCGGCTTCCTCCCTTATTTGCCGGAAAAAAATCCGCTTCTTTTTATATCCGTGCGGCGGCCGATACGGAAGGCGAAAATTTTGTTGCTCAGTCAGGTGAAATAGCCCTTACCAACGAACCGGATGCCGCCGCTTCCAAGGCGCTTCAACGGAGCGAAGCTATGTTGAATTTTGCCGATTCGCTTAAAGAAATAGGAAATATTTATTATAGCACAGCGGAGATAGCGGATCGCCTTGGCCGTGCGCTTGCCCTTACACGGCAAAGCAGGTTGGATATTGAAGATGCCAGGCTTAGTCTGAAAGATACCTATGCGTTCACGCCTGAACTGGAAATACTGAGCCGTTACGACGAAATATTAATGGCGGGCCTTACCGAACGGGGCGTTCATACCGAACCGTTTGCTCCCCGTATTGCAGAACCTGTAGAGGTTCCTATTGAGGAACCGCCGATCCCTGTTACGGTAACGGTGTATGAGGAACCGCCAATCCCTGTTACGGTAACGGTGTATGAGGAACCGCCGATCCCTGTTGCGGTAACGGCGTATGAGGAACCGTCCGCGGTCGAAATAGGGCCTGAGCCAAGAAGAACCTACTCCCGTATGTCCGCTCCGGCGGCAAATACAACTTCGCGTATGATGATAGACTAAAAGCCTTTGGACGCTGTTGTGTATAAGGCTCTCCAAAAAAACACCCTTGGTTTTTTAGAGAGCCTTATCACGGTTACGAAAAAACCTGAAACGGTCGTGGAGGGTAGTTTATTCGAAAGGGGCCTGCTACCCCTACAAGGCCGGTTGATTTTCCTTCACCGCAAGCACATAATCCGCCTTCTTCCCGCGGATTTTCTTCACGATCTCCTTCCGGCAGCCCTTGGACTTTCAGTCCGCCGCGTCTATCGTTATCGTGTCCCCGCTCACGTCTATCAGATCTAACAACTCTGGGATAGCCGTTATTTCATTACTCGCGGAAACGTAGTTTCCTATTCTTCCGCGGCTAGGAGTTTGCAAGGTATAAAGGTTTTATGCGCGAAGCGCAACAAACTCAGCAATTTTACTTTTAAACACGAAATGTACGAAAAGAAAACAACCGCGAAGGGAAGAAAAAGAATGGCGATCCCAAGAACCCGCTCACGCGGGGGAAGCAGAGCATTATTCTTGACCC
>JAISQR010000535.1 GCA_031274035.1 Treponema sp.
TGGTCAAGGAAGTGAATACCCTGTTTGACCAGTACAAATAAGCTCAATAGAAATGTCCTATCCAACCTGACATTTCTATTGTTCTCAAGTATAGGACATTTCTATTGTTCTCCGACATTTCCGGCTTTTTTTCTTGACATTTTTTTTACTTTCCTATAACATATCACAGATGATTTATTTGTTTAGCGAATTATTATGTGAAGTTTCCTCTGCCCGCGTCGCTGATAGAGCGGCTGAAAAGTATACTATCCCCACACACACACACACATATTAGGAAACCGTTCGGCTTAATTCTTTACTTTTTTTTAATTCTGTTCAAATATTTTTTTATGGTCTCCCGGTCGGATCACGTCCCAGCCCTGCCCGGAAAGAGCCGGTTCCCCAAGGGGTCCTCTTCGCGGGGGATCTTCGATTCCCCCGGCGGCACAGCAGCCAGCCCGCACAGAACGGTCCTTCAGCCGGCATTTTTATTCTCCCCAGAGTTACTTGCAAACTCCTATCGAACCTCCGGTCCGCGGAGCCTCGTTAATTGGAATTTTTGCATGAAGATGTGCCAAAGGTACGCCGAGCAAAAATTCACCAAAGTTCTTTTGCCAGCAAGGTTAAACTCCTTCGCCTTACCGGGAGGGCCGCTATGTTCTCCACCGTAACTTCCCGGGGAGTTTTTTATACGGCTATTCCGTCTGTTCCGGGTTTTGAACAGATTAAGGAGGTGAAGGGCAGGAAAGTGTAATACAAAAACAGTTTTTTTTATCGAGCTATGGTATCCCGGCAATGATATTTTATTGTCAAAGATCCCTGCGGTACCGCAGGGGGGTTATTTGTTTTAACCCAGTATTTTAGCAAATTTTGGAGGAATAATGAGAAAGGTAACTTTGCTTTTGATCGTGGCGTTGGCTTTTGGCGGCGCCCTCTCCGCGCAGGAAGCGGCGGATTTTACACTCCCCGCTCCGCAGTTTTTGGCCTTTGATATCGGCGCCGGTTTAGGCTTCTCTTTCAGTGAGGAGTATGCTATCGGTACCGACCAGGCGGGCGGTGTTACCAACTTTGGAGTGAGAATCTCGGCGCTGGAAAACCTGATCGTGGGTCTTGACAGCCTGATTGCCTATGGTGGTAATCCTGGTTCCACAGGTTTCCTGTTTACCGGGCTCCGGTTTGGGTACAACTTCATACCCCAGGCCGGCGCGACCATCGGTATTGGTTATTCTACGCTTGCCAGTAAAGTCGCCGTCAGCCTTGGCGTATACGGCGATCTTTTCCAAAAGCGGGCCGCCAACGGTTTAACCACCGGTCTTAAGATCCGTATCGACTATTTCGCCCCCGTCTCCGACAGTAGTAAGGGTACCATAGTCTTTACGCCGGCCTTTAGCTTTGGCCTGTAGAAAGGAGATGCCATTATAAGGAGTTCTCTTATGAAGAAATTAGTAATAGGACTGGCGTTGGCGGGCTTAATTCTGCTCCCTCTGTCCTTAAGCGCCCAGACGGAGGCGGCGGGATCGGGCTTTCAGATCATGTCCATTGACATTGGCTATGCGCCAAGCTGGGACCTGAATCTCACTGACAACGCTACCCCTGATCAGGAAGCGTTTATAGCTCCCGCGTTATTCGGCCTGAATATCCGGGTGGCCGATAATTTTATTGTCGGCGTTGAAACCCTGACGGGTAGTAACGGTGTAGCCGGTACGGATACATACCTCAATGTCAAGTACAACTTCCTGCCCCGGGTACGCGGCGTGGTGGGTTTTGGTCAAACGCGGCTTTTTGCCGCTGATGTTACCAAACCGGAACCTGCGGCGGCCCTTGGTTTTGAGGTCATTCCCTTTACCCGGGTGGCGGCCGGTTCCGTAACCACGGAATTTAAGGTCGCCTTCCGGTATCTTGCCACTGTTACAGATCTAAAGAACAGCGGCCTTGTTTTTGCCCTTGCCTTTGGCATAGGGTTCTAACAAAATCTTTGTCATGCAAAAAAAGGCCGCCCGGAATTCTCCGGACGGCTTTTTTTGCAGCGTCTGCAAACGCAGGGGCGACTCCTATGTTTTAGTCAGATGAACGCCAGATTCCCCGCTTCAATCGGACTTTAGTCCGCGAGTACCCGATTTTCCCGACAATTTAAATCATAGCAATCTGACACCGGTTTTAGTTTCTTCGACCTCAATTTTACTATATTATATGCAAAGCGCAACAAATTTCTAGCAGCCTGTTGCACTTGTGGATTTCTTGCATATTCATGCAAAAAATCCCGATCAATGGGCATGCTTTCGGAGTTTGTAAGGTATAAATATTCATGTTTGTGAATATTTATACCATTTTATGCGCGAAGCGCAACAAACTCCAAGGAGTTTGAAGATCAGTATTATTTCTCCCGTCTTTTTTAAAACAAGACCGGCGTTGCCCCTTCGGGCTGGGAAAAGTTTGTATTCAATGAGTAAGTGTAATAGGATGCTTTGCCTTATGCGCCTTGCCGGGTAGAATTCTTTTCTTGTTGTTTAGTATAAATAAGGCTCCAGTTATTTTTCTGACGTTGCGTTCTCTTGACACACTACATATAGCGTCTTATTATATTAAACAGCACTATATGTAGCGTATTGTTTTATCGGATAGGGTTATAGGGCGCCTCTCAAAACCCCTGTTGGGGTTTAAGGGGGCTCCGCGTTTAACCGGAGAGAGGTATCATGCCGACAAGGATTTTAAAACGGGATGGCCGGGAAACACCATTCAATATTGAAAAGATCACCAATGCCGTCTACAAGGCGGGAATGGCCGCAGGTGCTATGGAATGGGAGGAGGCTATGGCCCTTTCCGAGCGGGTGGTGAATCGGCTCGAATCCTCCCATAGCAGGAAGGTTCCGGCGGTGGAGGAAATTCAGGATACGGTAGAACAGGTAATGATTGAATGCGGTCTTGCACAGGCGGCGAAGAAATTTATCCTGTACCGGGCGGAACGGACCAAAATACGGGAAATGAACACCCGGCTTATGCGGACTTTTGAGGAAATAGCCAACAAAGAAGCCAAAGATAATGATCTAAAAAGGGAAAACGCCAACATAGACGGCGATACTGCTATGGGGCACATGCTCAAATACGGCTCCGAGGCCGCCAAGCAGTTTAACGAGCTTTTTATACTTAACCCCGAACATGCCAAAGCCCATCACCAGGGAGATATTCATATTCACGATTTAGACTTCCTTACCCTCACCACTACCTGCTGTCAGATCGATATTAACAAGCTGTTTACCGGTGGGTTTGGTACTGGTCATGGGTTTATTCGGGAACCAAACAACATCAATAGTTATTCGGCACTGGCCTGTATTGCTATCCAGTCGAATCAAAATGACCAGCACGGGGGGCAGAGCATCCCCAATTTTGACCGGGGCCTTGCGCCGGGAGTAGTCAAGACCTATATGAAAATTTACCGGCAAAATTTGCTTAAAGCGCTGGAATTATTGATCCCAGCCGCCGGAGGGGATATGAAAAAGAACTTAGAGGATAGGCTTTTTAGTTCCTCTTTATGCCCAAAATTGGATAATTATGATGTGTACCAACAGGCGGAAGCCGCGGTTCTTTCCGCTTTTATGGATGAGGAAACCTGCCGGAAAGCTCAGAATTTTGCACGGGACAAGGCCCTGGAAGAAACAGATAAGGCTGTCTATCAATCTATGGAAGCGCTCATCCATAACCTTAATACCATGCACAGCCGCGCGGGCGCCCAGATACCCTTTTCGTCGATAAACTACGGCACCGATACTTCTGCAGAAGGCCGGATGATAATAAAAAACATACTCCTTGCCACCGAAGCGGGGCTTGGCGGCGGGGAAACTCCCATCTTTCCTATTCAGATATTCAGGGTTAAAGAGGGGATCAACTATAACAGGGAAGATCCTAACTATGACCTCTTCCGTTTAGCCTGCCGGACAAGCGCCAAACGGCTTTTCCCTAATTTTTCTTTCCAGGACGCACCCTTTAATCTGCACTATTACCGGGCGGACAGACCCGAAACGGAAATTGCCTATATGGGCTGCCGGACGCGGGTTATCGGAAATAGTTATGATCCCGGCAGGGAAATTACCTACGGTAGGGGAAATCTCAGTTTTACTTCTATTAATTTACCTAGGCTTGCCCTGCGCTCCCAGGGAAGTATAGAGCTTTTCTTTGAAGAACTGGATAAAAAGATCGATCTGGTTATTACCCAGCTTTTGGAACGCTTTGAGATACAGGCCCGGAAGAAGGTGAAGAATTTCCCCTTCCTTATGGGGCAGGGTATTTGGATCGATTCTGACAAGCTGGATTGGGAGGATGAAATTCGGGACGTACTCAAGCACGGTACGCTGACAGTAGGTTTTATCGGCCTTGCGGAATGCCTCAAGGCCCTTACCGGGCGGCATCACGGAGAATCGGATGACGCCCAAGCCCTGGGCTTGCGGATCATCGGCCGCCTGCGGCGCCGTATGGATACTGCCGCCCAGGAAAACAGGCTCAACTTCTCCCTTATCGCTACCCCCGCCGAAGGGCTCTCCGGACGGTTCGTCAAGCTGGACCGGAAATTATTTGGTTCCATCCAGGGAATCACCGACAGAGATTACTATACCAACAGTTTCCATGTTCCCGTGTACTACCCTATCGGCGCCCTGAAAAAGATAGAGATTGAAGCTCCCTACCATGCCCTAACCAATGCCGGACACATTACCTATGTAGAATTGGACGGGGATGTGTCCAAAAACCCCGAAGCGTTTGAAAAGATAGTGCGGGCCATGAAGGATGCGGGGATTGGTTACGGCAGCCTTAATCATCCGCTGGACAGGGACCCTGTCTGCGGTTTCCGGGGTATTATCGGTGAGACCTGCCCTAAATGCGGCCGTACCCAGGGGGAAATCCCTTTTGAACGGATCCGGCGGATCACCGGCTACCTTGTTGGAACTCTGGATCGGTTCAATAACGCCAAACGGGCGGAAGAACAGGACAGGGTTAAGCATATCAATATGGGATGGGACGGATCCGAAAAGTGAAGTTCACTATTCAGGCTGCCTGTACGAATACCTCCGATCCAGACAAGGAAGAGGCCCTTACTATCGGCGGGATAGAAGGCGAATCCATCGTAGACGGCCCGGGGTTCCGGTATGCGGTATTTGTCCAGGGTTGCTGTTTTTCTTGTCCGGGCTGCCATAACCCCCAGCTTCAGCCCTTTACAGGCGGTCGGCGTATATTTATTGAAGAAATAGCCGCGGCGATTCAGGCGAATCCCCTTCTGGACGGGCTTACTCTCTCCGGTGGGGAGCCCTTTACCCAGGCCGGCCCCTGCGCATCCCTGGCGCGGCGGGTTCAAAACCTGGGCCTTACGGTAGTAACCTATACCGGTTACTGTTGGGAGGTTCTCGTATCAGGGGATAACCGGGATTGGCGGCGGCTCCTTGAAGCAACGGACATCCTTGTGGACGGGCCCTTTATCCATGAATTACGAAATATCGATCTCCGCTTCCGGGGTTCCTCCAATCAACGGCTCATTGATGTTAGACGAAGCCTTGCGGAAGGTATTGTCCGGGTGCTGTATCCTTGAGGGCTTTTGTTTTGTAAATATACCGTAACTACTCAGGTATGTATAATTTTTCATATGTGTTTTTAAGTACTTGGGCGGGGTCCCTCACAAAGGGGCCCCGCCTCTTTCGCTTCAATCGGTTCAAGTAGTACGGCGCTGAAACTCGGCGTCCATTATGCCGGTTTCCGCTCTTATAAAAAGTCAACTAGCAGCCTGTTGCACTTGTGGATTTTTTGCATATTCATGCAAAAAATCCCGATCAATGGGCATGCTTTCGGAGTTTGTAAGGTATAAATATTCATGTTTATGAATATTTATACCA
>JAISQR010000551.1 GCA_031274035.1 Treponema sp.
TCCATATACTGGAGCTGTGGTCCCATTACCTCCGGATCATCATAACGGTAATACAATCCATGTTCTTTTCGTTCTTTGTTAGTCATAAAAAAACTACCTCCTGTTGAGTTCTTATAAACTATATGAAAATTATCCTATAAAATATATAATGTCAATCCATATTTCCTATATTTTTTCAAAAAATTTCAAAAAAATTGCGCCTAACGTTCCAGCTGTATATGAGATGTGCCAGATTGCGCATTTTACCTATACCCCAAACAATCCAAACAGTGTTATTTCTTTACCCTATAACGAATTAGCGTTGCTGGTTCAGCGGGTTTATACAACAACGAATTTGCGGGATTGCGGCTGTGATTGCAATATCCGTAAAAGGGGATTGTATGAGGGTAAAGGATATTTTTTCAGTGTTTCCACGGAGACTGAACTCCGGGAAGATCGTTTTCTACTACCAGTGCTATGACGAGAACGGCAACCGTTCTTCGGGATTATCTACCGGGCAGATAACAAAGACTGCGGCAAGGGCCTACTGCATGAGGCTGTACCGTGAGGGAAATTTGTTTCCCAATAAGCAGCACATTCCAACATTTGAGGAATACGCCGCCGATTGGTGGGATTGGGGAACCTGCGAATATCTCAAAAACCAGAAAGGCAGAAAAGATATTACCCAGGCTTATGCCGACAATTGCCGCAAGATGGTGAAGAACCAGATTATCCCCTTCTTCGGGAAGACGCGCCTGGACAGAATCACTTCCGAAGATATTAACCAGTGGCTGCTTGGCTTCAAAGAACGGACAGTGTTAAATGCCGATGGAAAAGAGGAAACCAAAAGCTACAAGAATACTTACGCCAATACGGTATTCGGGACATTTTGGCTTATGCTCAATGAGGCGGTAAACCGGCAGCTCATCAAAATAAATCCGGCGGCGGCGGTCAAGAAACTGAAAAACGACCGTAAAGCTATCGAGATTATCACCCCCGCAGAAGTCAGGCTGCTGTTTCCTCGGCAGTGGGAAACGGTTTGGGGCGATGACCGGGTTTCATATCTGGGGAACAAGCTGGCGGCCTGCACGGGTATGAGGGCAAGCGAAATTTTAGGGCTGCGGGGGGAATTCATTTTTGACGAATACATCCATGTCTGCGCCCAACATGACGAATACGGCTACCGACCTACCAAGACAAAAGAGAAACGGAATATTCCCCTGGCCCCGATGATTTTAAACGAACTGCGGCAGCTTGCCGCTGAAAACAACAACGGCTATGTCTTTTCGCTGGACGGCGGGGAAACGCCAGTATGCCGGAGATTGATGTACAACAAGTTTCATAAGGCGTTGGTGAACATCGGGATAGACCGGGAAGCAATACGGCGGCGGGGGCTTTCGATGCATAGTTGGCGGCATTTCTTCAACACGACTTTGCAGATGGCAAACGTGGCTTTGAGCAAGGTACAGTCCGTAACCGGGCACAAGTCCGACCGTATGACGGAGTGGTACACCCATTTTGACGCGAAGGAATTCGCCGAGGTGCGGGGTGTTCAGGAAGCCTTACTATTGTCGGAAAATTCTGCCGAAGAAGTTAAGAATAGGCAAAAGACTCTTGAAATGGCAGGAAAATAAGGCAATCATTGAGAACAGAGGATAATGCCGGGATTGCGGAAAAATGTGCGATCCCGGTTTTCTTAAAAATGGTATCGCTGGAAAGGAGTATTCCGGTAATGAGTAATGGCGGTTTCAAGCCCCAGGGGGCTTTGCTTGAATGTTTTGTCGAATTCCCCCAATTCAGAGAGGACCTTGCAGTCCTTATCGCCGAAGGCTATGTAAAGATAACCGGCCCGGAAACGTGCGAATGGACCAAAAGCAAAACGAGCCTTGCCGAATATTTCAAATGGACCGGCTATGACGCCGAATGGGTCATCGGGGGCTTTTGGGCGTCTATATCGAAATGCTTCGGGATAGACCGGCGCGCCTTAAGCAGAGGGGCGAGCAACAATGCCAACCCGCTCAAGCCGGAATACTCAAGAGATTTCATCAAGATAAAAGGGATACTGGAAAGGCACCGAACAAAAGAGCAAATTAAGCAAAACGAAAAACGGATTTATACTTATATCAAAAGGCTGTTGCTTTTGGCAGAGGACGAAGAACCTGAAACAATCCATGAGATCGTGCATAAGATCGGCGCTATTTTTCCGCAAAATGTGGACAAAAATGTACAAAAACGGCGTTAGAAAATATCAGAATTACTCTCTATTACTCTCTCCTACTCTTTTCATCTGAATTTTTCCAAACTCAAATTTTAAAAAACGCATTATCCTCAAAGCATACCGTGTGTGAAATATACGGAAATACTGTTATGTGTAATGAGGTATGAAATGACGGAACTTGAAACATTTCTTGACGCTGAGCAAGTTGCGAAACTGCTGGGGCTTTCAATCGCAACTATCAGAAAATGGGTTTTGATTCGGTATATCCCCTACAAAAAGATAGGGAGGGCGGTCCGCTTTTCCTCGGAGGAAATCCGGGAATGGGTAAAAACCCGTACCGTAAAGCCGGCGGAGGGGAAAACTATGCTTTTTGAAACAAGCAGGAATGAGGGGGAAAACAAATGACGAAAACAATCAATACTGCCTGTGGCGGTGGTACATTCCGTATTGATAACGCGATAAGAGAAATCGGTCTGACGCAGCGGGGAATAATCGTTGCCACAAGTGAGAGGCGGGTCTACGACTGGCTTTGTGAGTATATCAAGCCTTATGAGGAAAATCGATATGCTATCAGGCACGCCGAAACGGAGCAGGATTTTTCCTTGTTGGTGGAAAAACGAAGAATGGCCATTGTCTTTATCGAAGTTGATTTTTTTGGGGAACGGGCTATCGGGTGCCTTGAGCGCATCCACAAAGAAAATCCCCGGCTGCGGGTTATTCTGTTTTCTGTCGCGTCTCTGCCGCGAGAGGACAAACGCCACTTTCTCTGGCGGGGCGCTGATAGTTTCCTCTCTCTGCGGGAAAAGCCTGAACTTGTCCAGAAACAAATGAGAAGCGTCTTTGACGGCTATGACAATGTTTCTGAAAAAACTTTGCGGCAAGTGCGGGAACGTAACCGGCTGGCGGGCATTCCCCCGCATCTGACACCGCAGGAGGTTGATGTTTGTCGTTTTGTTGCCAAAGAAAAAGGACGCAAAGAAATAGCGGATTACCTTGGGATAAGCGTTAAAACGGTTGATAACCATCTCTACTCGGTTCGTAAAAAGTTCGGGAAGCGAAACAGGGTTGGTATTTTACGGGTTGCCGTTTCTATCGGCATACTTTCGCCGGAAGAATTAGGGGACGATAGTTTTGATTATTCGGCGCTTCCACTGACGGATCGTACTTGTTGACGGAGGACGGTATGACAAAGGGTTTGACTGGAAATAAAGATTGCAGATATTTTGACGGCTGTTCCGCGCCGCTCTGTCCCGAGGACAAAGGCGCGGCGGGCCGCGCATGGTTTCCTGGTGAGGATATTTGCCGGTTGGTTGATGTTCCTGATTGGGTAAAACGGCAACGCAAGGTTTCCCGAAAGGCGGCGCAGGGCGGGTATTTTACCCTTGCCATGCTCGATCAGGACTGCCGTATTTCCAGAGGGATGAAGGGCATAGACCCTGATGGAACTGACCAGGAACGGTCTACCGATGAATCGGTGTGGTTTACGGCTCATCCGGCTATCACAGCGGAAGGACGGGAAAGAAACCGCGCCATTATGGCAAAAAACAGGGCCTTCTTACCAGGGTCCGGCGCTCCTGAAACGAAACCGCAGCAGGGCTTGGGTGTGTTTTCTGGCAAAAAAGGTATTAGATACCTTTGGGGTTTTTATCGTTGTCAAAACGCAAATAGCAGCCTGTTCCGGTTACATACAATGACGTGGACTGTACCCTGAAAATCATCCTTGTAAGAAATAAGACGAGGGAAGAATTTTGACACTTACAACAAATTTCATAGCCGGATATACCGAATAAAGGCAGCACTGACAGAAAACTCTGGCGTGACCTCTTACGCGATTTGAAATCAGGCGAGGCTAGTGGTCTGGCCGCTTTGTCGGATTGCGCTCTGCTTGCTTCCCCTTTCAACCCCAACAGATAGACTATGCAACCGGGCGCATACTGCACGAAAGACCGCTAAGATTGCGGACAGCCGGGGTACGAGGGGCGTGTATGGATGGGCGCACTCCCGGCCAAAAACGCTGCTTACCTACATCTTCACCACCCCTGGACAGACTGGCGAACCGGGCAGCTATACCACGGCAGGACGGCAAGCCTTGTAAGCGGGATTTAATGATTTGGAAAAATTGTGAAGCTATTTTTTCCTGTTTTTTTGACGGCATTGGGATGTTATCCCCCGCAGAGGGATAAACTTGCTCCAAAAGTTTTAACACAACGATGGAGAAAACAACAAAAAGGGGCTATAATTCATAGTTTTATATATCCTCCTTTAGTGACTTTACAATATCTGCAATTTTTGAACTATCTATGCTCCTATTACTTTCATCTTTGGTGATAATTAGGTTTCCAATAGTTACAGATATTCCATTCTCTGCATAATCGGCAAATTTTATCTCTTGTTTTCTACTGTATTCAGAGTCAGACAGCATACCAAGGTGTTCCCAATATTTTTTAATTGTTCCATCTTTTCCGTAAATTGTGAAATCTGGTGAATAAGGTTTCCCATTTGGAAGAATAAGAAGCTTTTCATACTTGAACGGTATCTTAGCATTATCCAGTTCATTATAAATTATCACTTCGGATTTTGAACGGACAGGTTCACCGGAACGGGTTATATGAATAAGTTTATTAGAATAAATCCTGTCTTTATATTTTCGAATAATTGGGATGTCAAATAAATTGGTTAAGCGAAGTGCAAGATTTGAAAAAAGTGCATCTGAATATTTTTTTATTTCTGAAGGTTCTTTATTGTATAAGATATAAATTTTTTTAGCTTGCCGTGTTAATGCTGTATATATCATTTCACGAGAGATAAAAGCAGGGACACCATCTGCGGATTCATTTATTACAAGGATTGTTGTTTCAAAACCTGAACCTTGAGCTTTATGAACTGTTAGTGCATAGGCAAGTTCTAAATCAGATTCGTTATCAGTGATTTTAGAAGGGAAATAATATATGCCATCAGGCTGCGAAGAAAAACTCAGTCTGTGACTATCGTCCTCTATTTTATTAACAAGACCAATTTCTCCATTTGCAACATAATCCAAGCCTTCACCCTTTGGGTAGCTCTGTTTAAATTGATTTTTAATATTGAGGCTTCATCAGGATGTGTGAGCCATATTCAACCTTCCCGGCAGGCTTAAATTAACGCCTGAACATCTGAGCATTACCAAGGCAAGCATATTTTCAATATTTCTAAAACCATACG
>JAISQR010000569.1 GCA_031274035.1 Treponema sp.
ATCAAAGCTTGACAAAATCGTACAGAAAATCAACAATAGACCTCGCAAATCTTTAGGTTATCGGACACCAAACGAAGTCTTTTCAGAGCAAAAATTCGCACTTCAGATTTGAACTGGCGATTGAATAAAACCCTCTTTTGTATTATATATTGAGTAAGGTTTTGTAACTGCTCAAGTATATGCAATTTTTTATATATGTTTTCAAGTGCTTGGTACCCACAGGGTCCCAAGCAAAGAGGTTCCGCCCTTTTGTTCCAACCGGCTTGTTACGGGACGGAAACGCGGCGTCTGTTATGCTGGTTTCTACTATCCCTGCATAAGACTTGAAAAGTTACAATGCTTTTAATTATAGTATTTTAGGAGAATTCCACATGAAAATTGGGGCTCAGTTGTATTCGGCACGGGAGTATTGTAAAACCCCGCAGGATATTGAAGCTACTTTGCGGAGAACTAAGGCTATTGGTTTTGATGTAATCCAAATTTCCGGTTTCGGCCCCTGCGATATAGACCTGCTTGCCGGTTGGATTAAGGAACTGGGGCTTGATGTATGCGTTACCCATGTTCCTTGGCCGCGCTTAAGCGATCCGGTAGAACTCAAGCATGTTATTGCCGAACATAAAAAAATCGGTTGTAATCAAGTGGGCCTTGGTTCACGGCCTAGCGATGTGTACCCTAACAGCTACGAAGGCTGGACACGTTTTATCAAGAAAGTAAACGAGATATGCAGGCAGGTTGCCGGCGAAGGGCTTAGCTTCGGCTACCATAATCACGATTTTGAATTCGAGAAATGGGACGGAGTTCTTGCCATAGACCGCATTATCGAAGAGTGCCCTGATCTCCAATTTATCCTCGATACCTTCTGGGTACAGGCAGGCGGCGGCAATCCCCTGAAATATATCAAAAAACTGGATGGCCGTATCAAGGTTATTCACTTTAAAGATTACCGTATTGTCAACCGTATCCGCCAGTATGCTGAAATAGGCGAGGGTAATCTCGAATGGGACGAGATCATCCCGCTTTGCAAGGCGCAGAATATTCCCTATGCGGTCATTGAGCAGGACGCCGATTTCCTTGTAGATCCTTTTGAGAGTCTGGCCCTAAGCCGGAAATTCCTGTTGGGGAAAGTATAAATTTCGGGGCAGATAGGCGCCTGAATACAACATCATAAATTTGAGCCCTCTCTGAAAAATGTTATCTAAAAGCGGGGTTCATACCCGAAAACGCTTGGCATGTATATACCACTATCTGCGGGACGGTAGTCTCAGCCGGAGGCTGCCGCCCCCTTTCCCTCCCTTATGGCGGTATTGGCAATCCGGGTCATGGGGGGACTGTACGCTCTTCGCGTTTATTTTTGATTTCGAGTGTGCCGCTATCTCAATCTCCGGGAGCGCGGGAGGCAGTGCTTCCTCCGCCTTCGTTTCCCCCCGCGCCGCTTCCGTTTCCTCCGCTTTCTTTTCTGTCCGCTCCCCTGCCGCTTTTATCTCCCCTTCCTTCCCTCCTCCTTTCCGGTACTGCTCCTCATATACCCGTTTCAGCAGTTGATATTCTTCGGTCCCCGCCTACCCCAAACTCAAGGCACTGTCCCTTCATTATCCGCCGGAATACCTCGCCCGCCAGGTACTTCCCGCTCTCCCGCTAGGAGTTTGTGGGGCTTTGCCCAAAAATTGTATAAATTTGCAATGAATTGCAAATTTATACCTTGCAAACTCCCAAAGGAGCCCCGTTAATCGGAATTTTTGCATAAATATGCAAAAATTCACCAAAGTCCCACAGGCTCCTAGGGATCGTCCAGACGTTTGTCGTACACCTCATACTTGATACGTTTTTGTGTTCTACCTGGTTTGACCATATCCACCGCCTGCCGCTCCTGTGCGTCGGCTCAAAGCGCAAAAGGATTCCCCAATTATATTTCTTCAGTTCCGCATAAGTGTACGCATATGCGACTAAAAGCCCCCCATTCCGCCACGGTAGTAGCGGCGCTATCCCCGCATGAGGCCTGAGTAGTTACATCTTTTTTCATATTTTAGAGGCCTGTTCAAAATCCGGTTAGTTTTGGGAAAGCCTCTTTATTATAGTATATTATGATTTAGATAAACAGCCTTAATCAAGGGGCTGTCTTCCGGTAATGTTTAAACGGCAATATTTCATTGACAGAATATCTTTTTATGATATAATGAATAAGAATTTTGGTCTTATCATAAAGTTGTTACTGTAACTATCGAATCGTTTGGTTCTGGGTTTAAGGTTCTTAGGGGTTCATTGCGCTTTTTTAGGGAAAAACTCACAAACTCTTAGGTGCGAAATTTCAGTTTTGGAAGAAGTCCAATGCCGGGTTTACGGATGGGTACTTAAAGCCGCTCCAGACGGATAGTTGCGTAAATTCTATCATTATTTAATGTGAGGTACTGTATGACTAATGGAATATGCCTAACCGTTTTAATAGTTGATGATTCACGTTATATGAGAAACATTGTTAGGAGTTATTTTTCTGAATTAAATTTTGCCTGTACCTATCTGGAAGCGCCGGACGGAAAGGATGCCCTAAAACAATTGTTAGCCAGGCATGTCGATCTTGTCCTGTTGGACTGGAATATGCCAAGAATGTCGGGAATAGAATTTCTGAAACTGGTTCGAGGAATGGAACCGTATAAGAAGCTGCCGATTATCATGGTTACCAGCGAGGGGGCTAAACTCAACGTAGTAGAGGCTTTTAAAAGCGGTATTACCGATTATGTGATAAAACCTATAGACGGTGAAATTTTTAAGGAGAAAGTTTTGGAAATATTCGATCCTGATGAAATATATAAAAAAGGTAGTCTGTAGATTGGTTCGTTAAATAAAGGAAAAATACATGGTTGTTAATGTTGAGCAATACGTTGAGCCTTTTATTGATGTATGTGTCAATGTCTTCAAGAAACTTGGAGACATTGAAATAACCGCAATGCGTCCCTATATCAATAATAAAGACTCGATAGGCGAGTGGGATGTTTCCGCCGTGATAGGATTTACCGGTGAAGCCCGGGGGGCGGTGGTTATTTCTATGAAAAAACATCTGACCCTCCGGCTGGTAAAAGAACTTGCCGGAATAGATCGCGATGATATGGACGCAGACGTACTGGATGTTATAGGCGAAATGATCAATATCATTGCAGGAATGGCCAAGCAGCGTCTGGAAGAAGATTTTGCCCTGATTATATCCCTTCCTTCTATTGTGCGGGGTATAGAACATTCAATCTGGTGGCCGGGAGAGCATCCCCGAATTATCTGTATTCCCTTTAGAATATTTGAAACTGAAATATTCAATCTTTCGGTTTCCCTTGAATCGCTATAGAAAGGTGATATTATGAGTCTAAAAGTTAAATTTTTTATTATTTTTATTGCACTGGGGGTCGCAATATCCTTGTTGATGTTTATTCCCTATACAAATTATATTGAAAGAAGTTACAAAACCACTCTTGAACAGGTAGTAACCATGATAGCAAAACAGTACCCTATTTTACAAGCTACCTATTATCTTATTGGTGAAGGAGTAGCAAGAACCAGCGATTTCTGGGAACTAACATCTAAAATGAATGATATTGTAGAGGCCTTTGATCTTGCCAGTGTTTTTTACGTACGGAAGTATTACAATACTTTCCAAAACATCTTTTCTTCAGAACAGACGCCAAACTCATCCTACGAGGACACCTTGTCTACGTATTATGCAAGGGATGTCCCTGTTTATTTTGAAATGGCATACGAGTCAAAAAAGCTGCTTATACCCAAAGCGCCCTATACCGATAAAAACGGCACATATATATCGGCGTTTTTGCCTATCATCAGGAATGATGATGTTGTCGGTATTTTGGTTGCGGCTATGGACATATCCCAAGTGAATCTTCTTAGGATGCAGGCCATTCTCATATTGTTTATTTCTATTACCGCCGCAGCGGTAGCCGCAATAATTCTGGCAGACTATGTTACCGCTCCAATTATAAACTTTAAAGTAATCGCGGAGGCTCTGTCAAATGCGGATTTTACTTTTAATATAACCAAGTTCAGAAAGGACGAGCTTGGGGACATGCAGCGCGCCATGATAAAAACCAGGGATAACCTGCATAAGATCATGGCGGATCTCCAAAGTCAGCGGGATACCATCACTATCATGCAGGATAACCTTAAAGCCGGTATTTTCCTTATGGATAAAGATTTTATTATCCAGCCGCAGTATTCGGCAGCTCTGGAGGATATACTCATGGCGGATGAACTGGCAGGCAAGGATTTTGTATCTCTTCTGTCATCTTCCTTTACCGCCAAGGATATGGAGGGGGTACGGGATTATTTTTCTATGATGATTAACCGTACCGTTAGCCCCAAAAAACTTGAGAATATGAACCCCCTGAGTGAGCTGACCTATGTAAGCGCGGGAAGCAATAAGGAGAAAATCCTGCGTTGCGAGTTTGCATCTATTGATCGGGGGAACGAAGAAATATTTATCCTGGCAACCATTGAGGATATTTCACGGGAAAAGCGTTTGCAGAAGAAACTTGAGGAGGAACAGCGTAAACAGGAGGGAGAGATGCGTTCCCTTTTCGAGATAATCCAGGTGGAACCGCTGGTTTTACGCGATTTTATATCGGATGTGGCATATAATTTCAACCAGATTACTACTATTCTTAGAGATCAGAATATCAAGAGCCATGATGCGATAGTGGAGATATATCAGCATATCCATGCGGTAAAATCCGACGCGTTTATTTTAGGTTTGGAAGATTTCGGTTATAAGCTCCATGAACTGGAATCGGAATTAAAACAACTACGTCAAATGGATACTATTGACTTTAAAAATATGCTCCGTATAACCGTAAACATTGAAAAAATCTTCCAGGAACAGGATAAACTTAACACCATTATCGAAAAATTAAGCCTGTTTAATGCTGCCGGCGGAAGCCGAAGTCAGTTTAACACTGAAAGCATGTTGGCCGAATCCCTCAAACAGGCCTGCGAAAAAATTGCAAGGGAACTGCAAAAGAAGGTTCAGTTACAGATGGAGGTTGAACCGCTGGCCTTAAAAAACATTCCCCGCCGGGAAATAAAAGAGACGCTTATTCAGCTTATCCGCAATGCGGTATATCACGGCATTGAGAGTCCTGATGAACGGATAGCCCAAGGGAAAAGTGAGGTTGGCATTATAGCGCTTTCTATAGAATTAGAAAATGATAACCTTCATATCATCTTGAAAGATGACGGAAGAGGGCTTGACTTTGACAGCATCAGGAAGAGAGCGGAAGAAAGGCGCCTGATTAATAATGCTTCCAAGGTGAATAAAAACTATCTAACCCATGTTTTATTCATGCCGGGATTCAGCACCTCCGATAGTGAGGGTGCATATGCAGGCAGGGGCATAGGCCTAAGCCTTGTCCGCGCCCATATACACGATCTTCATGGAACAATAAAATTGCAGAGCGTACAGGGCAAAGGAACAATCTTTACAATTTCCGTTCCCCTTGAAACAGAATTGACAATTAACCAGGTTTCATAGCCGGTCTTTCCGTTAGTAAAATTTAAAGCTCGTCTCTCCGTGTGATAACTTTGGAGATAAGGCCGTACTGTACCGCCTCTTCTGCATTCATCCAGTAATCGCGGTCGGTGTCTTTTCTCACCTGCTCAACAGGGGCGTCCGTTTCCGTTGAAATAAGCCTGTTGATCTTTTCCCTTAGTCTATCCATTTCCCGTGCATGTATCTCTATGTCCGTAGCTACTCCGCGTATACCGGAAAGGGGCTGGTGAATAAGGTAATGGCTGTTGGGAAGGCCGGTGCGCCGTTCCCTGGGGCTGGCAAGCGCGATGATAGCGGCCGCGCTGGCCACAAGGCCCATACCAATAGTCCAGACCGGCGGCTTGACAAAGCGTATCATGTCGAAAATAGCGTACCCCGCATCGGCGTCCCCGCCCGGGGAATCTATAAAAATGCGGATAGGATCATCACCCATATCCTCAAGCAGAAGAAGCTGCCTGATGGTACGTTCAGCCAAGTCTTTCTTTATCTCGCCGGAAAGTAAAATAGTCCGGGTTTTAAGCATCTTACCAAGCAGTGCGTCGGCGCCCGAGTGTTTTTCTTCATTGGCATCCTCTTCATCGTCATCATCGTTGATTCTTATCTTGTCAAGCTGATCCTTTGCAATAAGCCGATCCTTGGTATCAAACCGATACCTTGTAAACTGATTCATTATTCCTCCAAAGGTATTTTGTATGTATATATTATGAAAATTACAACATTAAAGCAATGGAGAACAGGCCCTATCCAGGAAGGAATAGCATGAATGTATTCCCCAACGGGTAGCGGGGCATAGCGTTTACTCATCAGACCCCGCCTTGAGCGGGGTAGTTCATTGGAATACGCGGGGCAGTTATTTCTTGATAATAGCAAATTCGATATTCTTTGAAGCGCCCATGTAGTTTTCGTCTCCCGCGTAGGACACGGTTACCCGGTAGACTCCGGGTTCCGTTGGCCGCTCTGCGGGAATTGCCGCCTCGCCCTGATAGTAGCGGATATCCAATTCCACCGGTACATCCGGGCGGACGCTTACCCCCTTGGGAAGTCCGTCATATACAGCATCCTGTTTCTCTTCGGCAATGATATTCACAAAACCTTTCTGTATATGATACTCTACCGGTATATCCCTGCCCTGGGCATAACCGTTTCCGGCAGGGCGTTCAATACGGGCATAGTACGTTCCCACCGCCGCCGGCGCTTGGATGACCCCTCCCTCGTTCCGTTCCAGAGCCTCAAGGCTGGGGAAATAGGTAATGATAAAGGGCGGAATCCCTTCCCGCACGGCTTTAGCCTCGATAGGCTGGGGCTGCCCGTTGTACAGGGTATGCTGGTAAGTTGCCGATGTAATAATGGGCGGGTCCTCCAGAACAGCCGGGGCATTTTTCCGCGTTCCGCAGCAGGCCAGCCCAAAAAGCAAAAACGCCGCTGCCAACCCTGTAGGCATTATCCGCCGTAAATCCAATCCCATTCTGAAAAACCCTCTTCCCCTTCTTTCAAGCATATCTCCCGCCTCCCTTCATTCTTTATCCCCCTTCTTCGCTCTTTCTCTATTCCTCCAAATCCGACAACTGGGTCGAAAGATAGCGTTCCCCCGAATCGGGGAGGATCACCACAATGGTTTTGCCGGTATTTTCCGGCCTGGCGGCAATCTGAAGCGCGGCCCAGACTGCGGCTCCTGCGGAAATACCCGATAAGATACCCTCGATCCGGGCAAGACGGCGGGCGGTGAGTATGGCGTCTTCGTTGGTAACACGGACTATCTCGTCCAGAATAGAACGGTTCAGTACCTTGGGAATAAAGCCTGCGCCTATACCCTGTATCCGGTGGGGGCCTGGCAGCCCGCCTGAAAGGACAGGGGAGGCGTCGGGCTCCACCGCGGCGATTCTTACCGCGCTCTTACGGGCCTTGAGGACTTCCCCAACCCCGGTAATGGTGCCTCCCGTACCGACCCCCGCAACAAAGATATCCACCGCGCCCGCCGTATCCCCCCAAACCTCCTCGGCGGTAGTACGCCGGTGGGCTTCGGGGTTGGCGGGGTTTTCGAATTGCAAGGGCATAAAACTGCCAGGTATCTGCCGGATAAGTTCCCTGGCCTTCCGTACCGCCCCATTCATCCCATCCTTCCCGGAAGTGAGCACCACATCCGCCCCAAGCATGGCCGCGAGCTTCCGCCGTTCCACCGACATGGTCTCCGGCATGGTGAGGATCAGCTTGTAGCCGCGGGCGGCGCAGGCAAAGGCAAGGCCTATGCCGGTGTTCCCCGAAGTAGGCTCTATCACCGTACCGCCGGTTTGTAGTTTCCCCGCCTCCGCCGCCGCATCCAGCATAGCCGCCCCGATGCGGCACTTCACGCTATTCATAGGGTTGAAGGACTCTACTTTGGCAAGGATGATTCCCGGAAGCCCCTGGCCCATCTTCGCAAGACGCACCAGAGGAGTATTCCCCCTGGCCGCGGTAATATCCGCATACACCTTTCCCCGAATATCCGCCATTTCCCGGCCTTCCGCTGAAACAGTATCTTTATTTCCCACGCTCATTTCCGCCTCTCCCTCATATAGAATAGTCGCTTTCCTGGTTTAGATCGTATTGAAACATGCCAAATATTCGATCCTGAATATCAATAAGCGCAGGATCCGTGCGGGCCCGGGGACGGGGAATGTCGATAGGGATACGGTTACGGATGGATCCAGGGCTCGGTGAAAAAACTATCACCTCGTCGGAAAGGTAAACCGCTTCGGAAACATCATGGGTAACCATCACCATGATCACCGGAAATTCCCGTTCCCTGGTTTCCTCCCATAGCCGCAGGAGATCGTCCTGGAGTTTCTCCCTGGTCAGGGCATCCACCGCGGCAAAAGGTTCATCCATAAGGATGATCTTCGGCTCCACCGAAAGGGCGCGGGCAAGGGCCAGCCGCTGCCGCATACCGCCGGATAGTTGGGAAGGGTACTTATACTCCGCACCCCCAAGGCCCACCCTGTTAAGGAAATGCCGGGCTCGTTCATTCCGCTCCGCGCGGCTCAGTTTCTCCTTTCCCGCGGAACGGAGCTTCAGTGCAAAGTTGACATTCCCGATCACCGTCATCCAGGGGAACACCGCGTAGTCTTGGAATATCATGGCAATATCATGTTTGGGCCGGTCCCGAAACACCCCGTTTGCCAGGGGGGAGATGAATCGGTACCGGCGCTTGTAGGCTTCCATCTCCTTTCGTGTCGAGGGAAGGGGTTCAAGCACCCGTTTACCATCAATCCGAATCTCCCCGTCCGTGGGGGCCTGAAGCCCCGCGAGAATTTCGAGGAATGTTGATTTGCCGCAGCCCGAAGGCCCCAGCAGGGTAACGATGCTGCCGTCCTGGATCGTAAGGCTGACGTTGAGCACTGCCGTAAGCCCTTCGGCAAGCCCCTTCTCATTTATTACCGAAAAGAATTTAGTGATACTTTTGGCTTCAATCATCAACGCCCTACCTTCCAGACCGCAAGTTTAATTTCAACGTATTTAAGAATCTCAATAAGGAACCAACCTATCCAGCCCAGAATCACCATACAGACCATCATCTCGGGGATCACAAAGTAATCCTTGGCTTGTCCCAGCAGGTAACCGATCCCCATCCTCCCCCCGTAGGATTCCCCAATGAGGAGCATCACAAGCCCCATAGCCACCCCTGTTTTCAGGCTCATAATAATGGAACCAAAGGCATGCCAAAAGTAAACCTTCCGCAGCAGCGTGAATTCGCTGGCGCCGAAGACGCGGGCGGAGGCCAGATACCGGGGGTCCGTATCCTTAATTCCCTGGTAAGTGTTGAACAGCACAGGATAGAATATGCCGATAAACATTAAAAATATGTGCATTTTAGACCCGATGCCATAGAATATGATCGTCATGGGCACCCAGGCCGGAGGCGGAATCGGCGAGAGGAGTTGCCACAGGGGAAGGATATAGGCCCGTATTTTAAGATTCCATCCCATCAATAAACCGATAGGAACCGCCAGTACTACCGCGATAGCGAAGGCCGTAAAAAAACGGCCCATACTGTAGAGGATATGAAAGACAAGCTGTTTATGAAACAGCATATACCAAAACCGTGCCGCCACGGTGCTTAAAGAAGGAATAAGACTTTCGGGAAGTATCTTCCACCGGGGAAGGAATTCCCAGAGCAGCAGCAGGGGTATAAGTATAGAAAGGAATTCCAGGGAGAAAAAATTCCCCAAAGAATTTTTAAAAAAACCGCCTAATTCCAAAAGGAAACGGCGGAATCCACGGGTCTCATAAGTTTCAGCCAATTAATTCCCCCTGGAAAGGCCGCGGGATATAAAGGGGGATACATCTTTCCGTGCGGCCTTCTGTTCGAAAAGATCCCAAAAACAGAGATGCCCGAAAACCGGCTGTTTCGGACATTCCGTTGTTTTTTATGAATTTTTTATTGGAACGCGGGGTATAATACCCCGCCGTACTTTCGGACTGAAAGTACGCAATCTCCTATCTATCGACATTACCTACCAGGTGATTCCCTTGAACTCCGGGGCGAAGAGGGCTTCCCCGGGATTTTTATCAATGGTTCCCTGATTAACCAAGGCTTGAGCATAGCCGATAAGCCCCTGGGTATCCAGATGAATAGTAAACCCCAGTTTCGGGTTGCTGTTGATGATAGCCTGTTCGGGGACATTGACGTACTTTTGGGCAATTTCCACAATATCCGGCGCAATAGGATTAGCCAAAATGATCTTGTCCGCTTCCTCAATGGCTTCGATAAATGCCTTGGCATCTCCAAGCCGGTCCTTTACAAAGGTTGTGTTGGCGTTGATGGTCCGGCAGGGGGGATTTTCCCCGGCGAGGTTGGCGTCGATTCTCCCATCGCCGTCGGCATCTGAACGGCCGTCGAAGATAGTTTTATATTTCGGCTTTCCCTGATCGTCAGTAAGCAGAAGGGCCTGGGCTACAAAGGGTTCCTCCAGAATAGCGGCCTTGACGGACGCCGATTCCAAGGCCGCCAGAGCGGCGCCGGGGGCTAGGGCTACCAGTTCAAATTCGGTATTGTACTGGCCGCGCAGTGCGTCCCTGATGGCGATAACCGCGCAGCAGGTAGTGGAAAGCCCCGCAATTTGCAGGTTCTTCAGATCTCCGGGGTTTCTGATGGGCGCATCTACCGGCAGCACCAGAACCGACGTGCAGGGGATCTTCACCTGGCTGATAATGGTGATGTTCTGCCCCCTGGCAATGGGGGTAATCACCCCGGTTGGGCAATTAAACACGATATCCGCTTCTCCGCCTACCACCGCAGCCACGCCGGAAGAGGTCTGCTGAATTTCAACCTCAAGCCCTCTCTTGGCAAAGAGCCCCTTTTCATAGGCTACATAGAGGTTAAGGTGATGGGTGGAATTGGCATCGGCAACGATGATCTTCTTCCCCGATAAGGCCGGAGCCTCTGATACGGCCTCCGTTTGGCTTTGAACCCCCTGCGTAGCATCACGCCTGGATCCCGCCCAGCCGGATATGGCCGGTACCAACAGGGCTAAGGCCAGAATAGCCCAGCTCTTGTTTTTCATTTGCATAAAATACCTCCGTTTCTATTTCCTAGTATGTCTATAGATATTATTATAGTATAAATTTTTTGTCAATAGAAATTTTGTAAAATTTTAATATAATTTTATTGAAAAATGAATATTTTAAAAATTTGGCGTTCGGCCTGATAATTTTCCGTAAATTGAGCGTCTTATGTGTTTTCATAGTTTTATTTCCTTGTTATTATTGTTTATAACCAAAAATGAAAAAATCCTGGAAATCAAACTATACAGCCATCCTTATAGCGGAAACCTTAGCTATTATGGGATTTGCCCTTTCCATGCCGGTCATTCCCCTCTTTCTCAAAGAGGACCTTGGGGTTGTTGATCCTGAACTGAAAATCTGGGTAGGCGTCATTCAATCGCTTGCGGCTATAAGCCTTGCTATATTTGCGCCCATCTGGGGCCATCTTGCAGATATTTACAGCCGCAGGCTGATGCTCCTGCGGGCTATGTTCGGCGGGGCGGTTATTGTCTCCCTTATGGTATTTGTCCAGTCCCCCTGGCAGCTCTTGATTCTCCGTACAATTCAGGGCTGTTTTACGGGAACCGTAGCCGCGGCTACAGTATTGACTGCCGGTATTGCTCCGCCCGTTCATATCGCCCTTGCCTTGGGCCTCCTTCAAACCGGCGTTGCGGTGGGGAATTCCTTGGGGCCCCTCATCGGAGGTATGCTTTCCGATTTCCTGGGGCATAGAATTGCGTTTTTAGGAACCGGAGTTGCTCTGGCTTCCGCCGGTTTCATTGTTCTTAAATGGGTAGAAGACGATTCGATGCCCAGATCAAGGATAAAACAAAAAAGCGTTCATTTTTTTCCTGATATTAAACCCGTCCTCAATTCGCCGGTACTGATCACCCTGATGATGGTAACTTTTACTATTCAGGCGGCAAATACTATTGCCAGCCCCATGCTTCCCCTCTTTCTTGATGAGCTTCTCAAGGAGGCCGGCGAAACATCGCGTTTTTTGGGATCTTCTACCGGTATAGTATTAGGGGCGGGTGCGGGGGCTACCGCGCTTGCCGCTTTTCTGGTGGGGAAGTACTGTACCCGGTTCGGCTACTGGAAAACCCTTATCTTCTGCCTTACCACGGGGGCTATCCTTACCATCCCGCAGACCTTTGTTTCTAATATGGTACAGCTTACTATTTTTAGGGCTTTGGCTTCCTTTTTTATAGGCGGCGCGGCCCCGGTGTTAAATGCCATCATTGCGGTCAGCACGGAAAAGAAACATCAGGGCAGCGTGTACGGCTTTAATTCTTCCGTTTCCTCGGCAGGCGGCGCTCTTGGGCCGGTTATCGGTTCGGCTATTGCCCTGTTCAATTACCGGTCGGTATTCCTAGGCACTGCCGCACTCCTTGGTTTTGCCGCAATAAAAACCTGGCAGAACAGGCGCAATTCTGAAATGAATATAAAAACGTAGATTTGTTGTAACTACTCAGGACTGATGCGGGGATAGCGCCGCCGCTACCGCGGCGCAATCGGAGGAATGGAGGGGTTTTTAGCCTGGAAGGGGCTGTTCCTCATATGCGTACACTTAGTTGAAAAAACAGTGTAGAATAGAGGGATGGAAGAGGAAAACAACGGGTTTAATAAACTGCTGGAATACCTCCCCGAGGGGTGGAAAGAAAAGGCAAAGGAAT
>JAISQR010000144.1 GCA_031274035.1 Treponema sp.
TGGAAGGACTTTAGGGACGCTGTCTACAAGGTTCCGGCGGAGGAACGGAAGGATTGTTCGTGGTTCCTCAATGAAACGGTATTAAACCATGTGGCCAACATTGAGGACAGCGAAGGCCGCCCGATATGGCGGCGGCCTACTGAGGCTATGCCGGGGAAACTGGACTTATACCCCTATCATGAAGTGGGTATCATGCCCCAACTGGCGGACATTGAAGATGATACGCCGTTTGCTATCTTTATGAATCCCAAGCGGATACAACACGGAAACCGCAAGGGGATAGAGATAAAGAAGTTTGACGGAACTACGGAAAGCATGGAGTATGGAGAACTGTTTCTGCGGTTCCGCAAGCGGGACGGGTTTCTTGTTACCCGGCCCCAGGGGAACATGGTAATCCTCAAAACCAAGGCGGGGTCTTCATAAAAAAGCCGGGAGGCTTTTTTATGAGGGAGGAGGGAGAGGGGAATAGTTAGGCCGTCCGGGGGGGTTAGTCCGGGCGGCTTTTTTTAGTCTTCAAACAGTAGCGGCTGGTCTAAATCCTCCATCAAGCGAAATTTTCTCAGTATCGCCTGTTCTTTCGGCGATTTGTGGCAAGCAATGGCAGTATGCAAGGCGGCGTTTTTGGCTTGAAAACATGAAGGGTATGCGCCGTCTTCGGGGTGTCCCGTGCCGCTGTCTCCGGTGGAAAAGCCGGCGAACCGAAGGTTCGATGGCTTTGAAGCGTGGGGGAAGGCTTTCCCCCCTATGCGTTTACTTTACAAAAAGCAGGAGAAACAATGGAATCCCGCTTTCATGACATCCCGCCATGAAAACCCGCCAGATCGGAAATGCGCCGGGCGGTATTTCGCAGGGTCGGAACAGTGGCCTCAATTTCTTCCACGGTCATATAACTTTCAAAGGCGGTGAGGCTGATGGCGGCGATGATCTTCCCCTCGTTGTTGCGGATGGGGACCGCGTTGCAGTTATCCTTGACGATGTACTCTTCCCGGTCCCGGGCAAGCTGATCGGAGCGGACCCGGGCAAGCTCCTTTTTCAGGGCCGCCGGGGTGGTGATGGTTTTTTCGGTAAAACTTTTCAGCCCCTTTTGGGAGATCAAGGTCTCCAGTTCGGCATTGCCCATTTCACAGGTGAGAATTTTACCCAGGGCGGTGCAATGGAAGGGAACGGTTTTTCCCGGCGTAAAATAGGTCCGGGGTATGTCCTGGCTGTCTATGCGGTCCACCACCAGAATTTCCCCGTCGTGATACACCGCCATGTTGAGGTTTGCCTTGGGGTACTGGTTCCAGAGAAGTTCCAGATAGGGCATGGTGAGTTTGCGGATGTCCAGGGAGAGGAGGGCGTTCCGGGATAGCTGCAGGGCCTTGAGGGATACGGCGTAGAGCCCGGTACTTTCATCTTTTACCATGAACCCCGAAGTTACCAGGCTGGAAAGCATACGGAAGGCCATGTTGGTATTGAGAGCCAGAGCCCCGCAGACCTCGTTGATGCTCAGGGGATGATCCGAAGAGGCCGCCAGATCGAGGATTTTCAGGCAACGCATTACTGCCTTGATGGTATATTTGCTTTCCATGGGAATAATTATAGCATTTCTTTGAGATAAGGGCTAGAACTCATCAAATATTGTCGATATTTTCATATAAATCAAAGTAAATTATAAAATTACACTGTTGTCCGGTTTAAATCTCCCTTTGGAATTCAAGGAAAAGAGTAAATTTGAGTCATTATGACTCACTTATCAGGTTATTTTGATACATATTTTATTCAAATCATATAATTTATGTTGAACGATTCCAGTTTTTGTATATAAAATTTGAAATTTGAATGAAAATTTAAAGAATTTGACAAATTTTTGAATTAAACCGGAAAGTAGTGATAAAATTATAAATTTTTCATATAAATCTCAATATTTACTTGACATAAGGAAAAAACGGATTTATTCTATCAACAACAATTTGAGAATATGCACACTTGCTTTCATTACAGGAGGGATTTTTATGAAAATTACCAAGATAGAAGCCCGTAAAGTACGGTATACGTCGGTAATGGTACGGGATGCGGAAGGACATGCTCATCCCGGAGAACCTCACGATGCAACATTGAGGCTTTTAACTGTTGTTTGTGATGATGGAACTGAGGGGTATGCGGTCAGCGGAAAAATGGTGATGGATATTATTAATAACGTGGTAGGACCGGCGCTCATTGGTGAAGATCCATTTTTTCGTGAACGAATTTGGCAGCGGATGCGGACCTGGCAGCGGCTTCATTCGTCTTTTACCGATCATACCCTATGCGCTTTGGATGCAGCCCTGTGGGATATTTGCGGCAAGAAATGCGGACAGCCGGTTTACAGATTATTGGGGGCTTACCGTGATAAGGTTCCTGCCTACGGTTCCATCATGGTGGGCGATGATATACCCGGAGGGCTGGATACCCCTCAAGCCTATGCGGATTATGCGGTTAAACTGGTTAAGCGGGGATATAAGGCTATTAAACTACACACATGGATGCCCCCGATTATTCCTGAGCCTGATCCAAAACTTGATATTAAAGCCTGTGCGGCGGTACGTGAAGCCGTTGGGCCGGACATTGAATTGATGCTTGATCCCTATCACGATTATTCCCGATCCCAGGCATATTACCTTGCAAAAGAGCTGGAAAAATTAAATTTTCTCTGGCTGGAGGAACCGATGGATGAAAGTTCCATGTCATCTTACCGGTGGCTTTCTGAACAATCAAATCTGCTTATTTGCGGCCCCGAAACAATGGACGGAAAAAACAGAACCAGAGCCGAATGGATTCTGGCTAATGCCTCTGATATTGGACGTGCCGGAGTTGAAGATAACGGCGGTATCACCAATGTCATAAAGTCGGTTCATTTATATGAATCGTTTGGTATGTCTCTGGAGCTCCATGATAATCAACTGGGTAATCTCCATGTTCTTGGCGCAATGGGGATTGAAGGCAAATACTTTGAACGCGGGTTATTACATCCGCTGATTGATTATGAAAAACCTAACCCCTTATTCAATTCTATCTATGACCCTATGGACGAAGAGGGGATGGTAACAATACCTTCTGTACCGGGGTTGGGATGGGATTTGAATTGGGATTACATTAACGATAATTTTATATAATTGTTGGCTCAAAAATTCGGGGAAAAACGCGCCTGGTATGGGGCGTTTAGTAATAATTCAGGAGGAATTGTATGAGTATCAAGGTAAAATGTATAGCAGGTTTGCTGGTCTATTTAGCGGTATTGGTATCCGTGTCCTGTCAGAAAAAAGAGACTGATCTCAGCAGTGCGGTAAAATGGCCAAAAAATGTCGAGATCGTCGTCCCTGCCGGTGCCGGCGGCGACTCTGATTACAACGCCAGGTTATTTGCAAACGGGTTATCGCAAAAGTTACCTCCAAATTTTGTTGTCTCCAACGTAAATGGCAACGGCGGCGCTACAGGCACCCGGCAGGTAAAAAATGCGTCCAATGATGGCAGTTCCATCCTGTTTTATCACTCCGCATTTGTCGTGAACCAACTCAGCGGCACTACTGACTATGGGTTTGACTCTTACGAGTTCGCCTGCATCCCCGCGGCGAGCAGCGGGAATGTTGTTACCGTACGTGCGGATTCCGGTATCAAGACCTTGAAGGAACTGTATGATTATACACAGGCAAATCCCGGCAAACTGAAAATAGCTGCGCAGACCGGCGCCACCACCTATGCCATTGCCGCACTGATGAAGCAAGCAGGCTTCAATGTAAACATCGTTGATGCGGGAAGCGCGGCAGACCGTCTCGCTGCCTTGCTCGGCGGGCATGTGGATATTATTCAAGCCAGCTATGGTATTATTAAGGATTATATCAGCGAAGGGGAGCTGGTTCCTCTGGCCATGGATGGCGAAAACGATCTGAATAGTATCAAAAGCATGATCAATGAGGGTTATAACATCAAGCTGCCTTTCTATTACTTCTTTGCTTTCCCCAAGGGCACGGATCAAGCTCTGGTCAACGAGTTCTGCGCTGCGGTGAAGGAAATTGTGGAGACGGATGAAAAGTATGCGCAGTCCATCTCCGAGACATACTATCAGGTTCCTACCTACTACAATGCCCAAGATGGTCTGGCGAAGTTTAATGAGGTCTACAAGATTTTGGGAAATGTCGATTTTAAGGGAAATTGACAACCGCGGCGGATGCGGAGCCTTCATCCGCCGTCCGCAAAAAAGGATAAGGAGGATTTCTTATGACCAAGAATCTGCCCGGTAACATTTTTAACATGATATTGGTCTTATCCGGCGTGGGATTATTTATATCCGCTCAAAGTATACAAACTGGATCGGCACTGGCTCAGGGCGGCGACTTTATGCCCAAACTCCTGGCCGTGATCTGGATGGTTCTCAGTATCCTGATTTTCCTGTCCGGCCTTCGGGAACCCAAAAAAGAAGCCGGGGATACTAATATTAAAAAGTTTCTAGCGACCCTGGTATTGTTGTTCACATATATATTCCTGCTAAAGCCGTTTGGTTTTGTGATCGTGTCAATCCTGTATACCTTTATCCAGATGCTCCTGTTAGTTCCCGGCGGGAATAAATCCAAAAAGGCTTTTATTATCTTTGGGATCGTTTCAATCGTTATCCCCATAGCGGTAAACCTGATCTTTGTAAATGTATTTTCCCTGATACTGCCGGAAGGTACTGTCTTTAAATAAAAGAGAGGTTATTACATGGTATTGGAAGGATTAATCTCTGTAATGAATCCGGAATGTTGGATCGTTATTTTACTCGGGGTAATAGTCGGTATTATCTTTGGCTGCATTCCGGGTTTGACCTCTACCATGGGCGTGGCTCTTTGTCTTCCCTTGACGTTTTCCATGGGCCCGCTGAATGGCATTGCCTTGTTAATAGCGGTTTATGTCGGAGGTACATCCGGCGGTTTGATTTCGGCGATCCTGCTCAAAATACCGGGCACCCCATCCTCCGTGGCAACGACTTTTGACGGCGGTCCTATGGCGGATAAGGGTGAGGGCGGCAAGGCTCTTGGTATTGGGATTTTGTATTCATTTATCGGTACGGTTTTATCCATTGTGGCTCTAATCTTCATTGCTCCCTCCCTGGCCAGAGTCGCGCTGAAGTTCGGCCCTTATGAAATGTTTGCGATCTGCCTGTTTGCGTTGACCCTCATCAGCAGCTTGGTGGGGGATAATGTGTTGAAAGGGCTCATGAGCGCTGTCATGGGCATCACCTTCTCCCTGTTCGGTTTTGCTTCCATCGGCGGAGCGGAGCGATTCACCTTCGGCATCCGTGATCTGGAGAATGGATTCGATATGCTGCCCGTTATGATCGGCCTGTTTGCGGTGGCGGAAATCCTCAAGGTCGCCGCAGAGGGGCTGTCAGCTTCCAGGGCCACTATCATGGACTGCAAGGTAAAAGGCTTCGGAATCGGCATAAAAGAATTCAAGGATCAACTCTGGAATATGTTCCGTTCGGCCCTGATTGGTGTCGGAATCGGTATCCTGCCAGGCATCGGTGGTGCTACCTCCAATATTGTAGCTTATACGGCGGCGAAATCCGGCAGCAAATACCCTGAAAAGTTCGGCACCGGCATCATTGACGGTGTTATCGCTACAGAAACTGCCAACAATGCATCCATCGGCGGCGCTCTTATTCCCCTGTTGACCCTCGGTATCCCAGGGGACACCGTTACTGCCATGATTCTGGGCGGACTGATGCTTCACGGTATTGCCCCCGGCCCTTTGCTGTTTAAGAACAGCGGTGTCCTTGTCTATGGTATATTTGCCGCATTCGTTATTGCCACCATTATCATGCTGCTTGTGGAATACGGCGGCATCAAGCTGTTCGTTAAAGTGCTCGCCGTTCCCAAACACATTCTCCTGCCGGTCATTCTTACGCTCTGTATCGTCGGCACTTACGGTGCCAACCACCGCCTGTTCGATGTATGGACTTCTTTGATTTTTGGCGTGATCGGTTACTTCATGTCCAAATACAAGTTCCCCCTCGCTCCGCTTATTTTGGGATTTGTTCTTGGCACCATCGTGGAAGAAAACCTGATTCGCGGTCTCATGTACACAAACGGGAATTTCTTCGGATTTTTCCAATCCCCCATTGCGGCGGTGTTTATGGCAATCTCCGTTTCCGCTGTTGTGTGGACTGTATTTAAGGGAATCCGCACCTGGTTGAATAAAAATAGAGAGCGGGCGGCATAGATGTATGTCTTTTTAATCCGGCCCCTATAACATAGCAAGGAGTATCAACATGAAAATCGGTTTTATCGGCTTAGGGATCATGGGAAAACCCATGGCCAAGAATTTATTGAAGGCGGGGCATGAACTTGTGGTGTTCGATGTTAATAAAGCCAATGTTGACGATGTGGCTGCCGCCGGGGCAAAAGCGGCTGTTTCCTTATCCGATGCCGCGTCACAGGTTCCGGTGATCATCACCATGCTGCCCAATTCCCCCCACGTAAAAACCGTGGTGCTGGGCGAAAAGGGAATTCTTGAGGGGGCGAAACCGGGAACCATCCTTATAGACATGAGTTCCATCGCCCCCCTGGCAAGCCAGGAAGTGGAAAAAGCCTGCGCCGCCAGGGGGATCAAAATGATCGACGCCCCGGTTTCAGGCGGCGAACCCAAGGCTGTGGACGGAACCCTGGCGATTATGGTGGGGGGCGACAAAGCGGTATTTGAGGAAGTGAAGGGAATCCTCCTGCAAATGGGGGCCACCGCGGTGTACTGCGGGGCCATTGGCGCGGGAAATACCACCAAGCTGGCCAATCAGATCGTGGTGGGCTTAAACATTGCCGCCGTGGCCGAAGCGTTTACCCTGGTAAAAAAAGCCGGAGTGGACCCCCAGCTTGTTTTTGAGGCCATCAAGGGAGGGCTGGCGGGATCAACCGTGCTGAACGCCAAGGCGCCCACGATGATCGAAGGCAATTTCAAACCAGGTTTCAAAATCGATCTGCACATTAAAGATCTGGCTAATGCTTTGGATACCGGCCACGGGGTGGGTTCGCCTTTACCCCTCACTTCCCTGGTACGGGAAATGATGGAGACCCTCCACGCCGACGGATTTGGTCAGGATGACCACAGCGCCCTTGCTCGGTATTATGCGAAAGTTTCGGGCACAAAAATAGGAAAATGAGCCGCAGTATGAATACGGATTTTATCAAGGGAATTATTCCTCCCATTGTTACCCCCATCAGGGCGGATGAAAAACTGGACGAGGGGGTTTTGAGGGATCATATCGATTATATGATCGCCCGCGGCATATCCGGTATTCTCGCCTTTGGCTCCAACGGGGAATTTTATATGCTTGAGGAAGATGAAATGGAAAGTATCCTCAAGGTCATTATGGATCAGGTGAAGGACCGGCTTCCGGTCTATATGGGCGTGGGGGCGGTGAGGACCAGCAAATGTATACGCCTTGCTCGTTTGGGCCTGCGCCTCGGCGCCCGGGGGGTGTCGGTGCTGCAGCCCATGTTTATCAAACCCACGGAGGATGAACTGTCAAGCCATTTTGCCGCCATAGCCAGGGCGGTTCCTGATACACCGGTTTTGCTTTACAACAACCCCGGCAGAACCGGGTATGCCATAAGCCAGGCGGTGGTGGAGGAACTTGCCCGCCGGGTTCCCAACATCGTGGGGATGAAGGACTCAAGCGGGGACCTGACCGAAACCATGGAGTTTATCCGCCGGAACCGGGATCTGGGATTCAAGGTGCTGGTGGGAAAGGACACCCTGATCTACCCCGGCCTGGAAGTGGGGGCCGTGGGGGCCGTATGTTCCACGGCGAACTATATGCCCGAGCTGGTCTGTTCGGTTTACGAACTTTTTATGGCGGGGAAAAAAAAGGAAGCCCTGGAAGCCCAGTACCGGCTGAACCCGGTCCGGCTTATGACCGACGGCTCCAGCTTTCCCGTGGCCGCCAAGGACTGCGCCAATCTCCGGGGCCTGGGTCTGGGCGATCCTTATCTGCCCAACAAACCTTCCCCCCCGGCGCAGATGGAAAACCTCAGGCGGGAACTAACACAGGCGGGGCTGCTGGAGACAATCCCTCTGGCTTGAACGCGTAAATAATATTTTACTGAAAGGAAAGAAATTTATGATATGGGTGGAACGGCGATTGTACAGTTGATAATTTAAGAAGGGTAATCAACCAACCCAAGAACCCGCTCACGCGGGGGAGGCAGAGCGGTCGGGGTATGGTTGTTTTGGTAAGGTATTTGACTCAGGGTACATACCCTCAGTACCGCCGCAAGCGGCCGGGGTATGTACCCTTCGCAAACATTAAAAAATGTATTCATTGAATCATCAAACCACATCGCTACAAATACCTTTTTCGAATTATTACTTTCTATGTTTTTTTCAATCTCAATCCAGCCATTTTCCGCTATCATAAAAGGATTAATAGAAAATGAACCAACAGTAGTTTTCTGAAGATTAATGTTAATATAATTTTTACCCTTCATTGCTTCGAGGATAAATGACAAATCAAAATCATTTTCTGCAAAATATTCATAATTTTCAA